>JACPZV010000378.1 GCA_016195295.1 Acidobacteriota bacterium | reverse complement strand
GCCGCTCGGTAACAGTTACTTATGGCTCGACAGGTCCTCGCGCACCTCGGCCTCCCCGCCACCCACCACGCCCGCGAAGTCGAGCATCTCATCCTCAAACTTCTTCAGCTCGGCCAGGAGCGGCAAGTAGACGTCCTGACCATCGCCGTCCCGACGGTGCCGAGGACACCCAAGACGCCGACCGGTAGGGCGAGCGCGGACGAGTCGCGCGTATAATCTCGGCCATGAAACCGCTCCACGTGGTTGCCGCCGTGCTGGGCGCCTGCATTACTCTCGCAGCGCAGCAGCCCGCGCGGCCGCTCGACCTCCTCATCACGAACGCGCGAATCATCGACGGGACGGGCGGACCTTCGGTCGCCGGATCCGTCGGCGTGCGCGACGGTCGGATCGCCGGCGTCGGCCGCGTGACGGGCGCGGCCGCGCGGACGATCGACGCGCACGGCCTCGCGCTCGCGCCCGGCTTCATCGATCCGCACTCGCACTCCGACTACGCGCTGCTGACCGACGGCAACGCGGAGAGCAAGATCCGTCAGGGCGTGACGACCGAAGTCATCGGCGAAAGCGGATCGGTCGCGCCGCAGCGGCCAACGGCGGCCCGCAACTGGAGCGACTTCGCCGGCTATTTTGCCGCCGTCGAGAAGTCGAAGATCTCGGTCAACCTGTTGTCGTACATCGGTCTCGGCCAGGTGCGCGAATACGTCATGGGGAACGAGGAGCGCGCGCCGACGTCCGACGAGCTCGCGAAGATGACTGCGCTCGTCGCGGACGCGATGAAGCAGGGCGCGTACGGAACGGCGACCGGCCTCATCTACACCCCGAACGCGTACGCGAAGACCGACGAGCTGATCGCGCTGTCGAAGCCGGCAGCGGCGGCCGGCGGTCTGTACGTCTCGCATTTGCGGTACGACGGCGACAAGCTGCGCGAGGGGCTCGAAGAAGCGATCGCGGTCGGAGAAGGCGCACACATTCCCGTTCAGGTGCTGCACATCAAGGTGACGGGCGCGAAAAACTTCGGACGAATGAAAGAAGTGATCTCGATTGTGGAAGCGGCGCAGAAACGCGGCGTCGAGATCTCCGCCAATCAATATCCGTACGTCGCGAGCAGCACCGGGCTCATGCAGACGATCCCGCCGTGGGCGCACGAGGGCGGCAACGCGAAGCTCGTCGCGCGCTTGAAGGATCCGGCGACGCGCGAGCGCATCCGCAAGGAGATGGACGACCCGAATCCCTCGTGGGAGAACCGGCTGATCTCGGCGGGCACGTGGCACAACGTCCAGATCGCCTCGCTGCCCTCGCGGACGGGAATGGAAACGGGCTACAAGCGGTTCGAGGGCTGGCGCGTCGATGACGCCGCGAAGGAGATGGGCAAGGATCCGTACGACTTCGTCTTCGAGATGCTGATCGCCAACGGCGGCAGCGTGAGCTGCGTGTGGTTCATCATCGACGAGACCGACCTCAAGCTGGCGATGCGGCAGCCGTGGGTCTCGATCGGATCGGACGGCTCGGCTCTAGCCACGTCCGGGCCGCTCCGCACTGGCGTGCCGCACCCGCGCAACTTCGGCACCTTCCCGCGCGTGCTCGGCAAGTACGTCCGCGAGGAGCACGTGATCTCACTCGAGCAGGCGGTCCACAAGATGAGCGGCCTCACGGCGTCGCAGCTTCACATCAAGGATCGCGGCCTCATCAAGGACGGCATGGCCGCGGACCTCGTGATGTTCGATCCGGCGACCGTCGCGGATCGCGCGACGTTCACCGATCCCTTCCAGTATCCCGCCGGCATCTCCAGCGTGATTGTCAACGGTCAGGTCGTGCTGGACAACGGACGGCACACCGGCGCGCGGCCTGGCGTCGTGATTCGTGGACGAGGACACGGAGCGTAGATGAGAACACAGAGAAGAATAGCCACGGAGACTCCGAGACTCGGAGGAATAAGAATAAGGAATGGTCTTCTCCGAGTCTCCGTGTCTCGGTGGCTAATCCTTCTCTGTGTTCCCCCTCCTCTCCGCGCTCTCGTCGCCGCGCAGCCTCTCGATCGATTGTCCGGCAAAGTGGTGACCGAGTGCGGCGACCCTGTGCGGGGGACGTATTGATATGCGGCCGGCGAGGGCCCGCTTCGGGCGCCTGTGCACGGCGATCGCCGGCGTGCTGGTCCTGACGCAGGCGGCGTCCGCGCAACACGCGGCGTTTCGTGTGAAAGGACGCGTGGTCACCGAGCGTGGCGAGCCGATTCCGCGCGCGGAAGTACAGCTCGAGGCCTTCTATGGGTACGCCGCCGGCACCTTCATCGCGGTGGTCGCGCGGGATACCGACCTCGCGCATCCGCTGTTCATGCGCGCGCTGGAACGCGACCCGGCGTCGTACCGCGCCGCCCTGGGCATCGCCTCCCTGTTTCTCCTTCAGCGCGACTTCGACAGCGCCTCGCGCGCGTTCGACGCAACCCGCAATCGCACGCACGACAAGGACGAGCAGAAATTCTTGTCCGCCGCGATTGGTGATCTTGCGACGATCAAAGTGCGGTGAGATGGCTAAGGGCTGATGGCTGATGGCACAATGTCCATCAGCCATCGACCATCAGCCATGAAAACCACGCGATCATCTCGTCTCTTCTCCCGCGCTCAATCGATTCTTCCCGGCGGCGTTGACAGTCCCGTTCGCGCCTTCAAGGCGGTCGGCGCGTCGCCGCTGTTCATTCGCCGCGCCTCGGGCGCCCGCATCACCGACATCGACGGCAACTCGTTCATCGACTACGTGATGTCGTGGGGACCGCTCATCCACGGGCACGCGCCGCGCGGTCTGGTGAAGGCGCTCGCGGCCGCGGCCCGCCAGGGCACGAGCTTCGGCGCACCGAGCCCGCTCGAAGTAGCGCTGGGCCAAAGGGTGCGGACGCTGATGCCGTCCATCGAGCGCGTGCGCTTCGTGAGCTCGGGCACCGAAGCCACGATGAGCGCCGTGCGCGTCGCGCGAGCGTTCACGGGGCGCGACAGAATTCTGAAATTCGAAGGCTGCTACCACGGGCACGCGGATGCGTTTCTCGTTGGTGCCGGCTCCGGCGCGCTGACGCTCGGCACGCCGACGAGCCCCGGCGTCACACAGGCGGCGTCGGC
>JACPZV010000377.1 GCA_016195295.1 Acidobacteriota bacterium | reverse complement strand
CTTCGCTTTGATCCCTAAACGCATTGAGGGCTAAGGGCAAAGGGCTAAGGGCTCAGAGCCTTTCAGCCCTCAGCCCTCAGCCCTCAGCCCTGAGGGTTTTTCTCAGGCCGTAGCCCGAGTTTGTTCAACTTATTGTGCAGCGTCTTCAGGCTGATGCCGAGCAGCTCCGCCGCCTTCGTTTTGTTGTCGCGCGTGTGCTCGAGCGTCATCACGATCAGACGCCGCTCGGCCTCTTCCACGGTCAGCCCCGGCGTGAGCCCGCGCTCGGGCGACTCCACGACCGTCGGCGTCGCCGCGTCCTCGGCCAGCGTCGGCGGCAAATGCTCGGGCTCGATGAGGGGACCGGGCGCGACGATCGTCGCGCGTTCGATCACGTTCCGGAGCTCGCGCACGTTGCCCGGCCAGTCGTGGCGCTCGAGCAGGCGCATCGCGCGCCGATCCACGCCGGCGATCGACTTCTGGTTGCGCGCGTTGAACTCGTTGATGAACGCCTGCACGAGCAGCGGGAGATCCTCTTTGCGCTCGCGCAGCGGCGGGACCCGGAGCGAGAAGACGTTGAGGCGATAGTACAAATCGTCGCGTAGCGTGCCGTGCTTCACGGCCTCGACCGGATCGACGTTGGTGGCCGCGATGACACGCACGTCCACCGCGTGCTCGGTCTGCCCGCCCAAACGCCGGAACCGCCGCTCCTGCAGCACGCGCAGCAGCTTCACCTGGGTCGCGGGCGTCATCTCGCCGATTTCATCGAGGAACAGCGTCCCGCGGTCGGCCAGCTCGAAGCAGCCCGCCCGCCGATCGGCCGCGCCCGTGAACGCGCCCTTCTCGTGACCGAAGATCTCGCTCTCGAGGAGCGTATCGGGAATCGCCGCGCAGTTGATGGCGACGAAGGGAAACGCGGCGCGGGGGCTGAGCTGATGAATGGTCTGCGCCACCAGCTCCTTGCCGGTGCCCGACTCGCCCGTGATGAGCACGGACGCGGAGGTCGGCGCGGCCTGCTCGATCACCTGATAGATCTTCCGCATCTCCGGGCTGTTGCCGACGAGCGACCCGAACGTGCCCTGCTCGCGGAGCTGACGCCGCAACGCTTTCACCTCGCGCAGCGTCCCGAGCCGTTCGACGATTTTCTCGAGCAGGATCTTCAGCCGCGGGATGTCGATCGGCTTGGTCAGATAGTCGTAGGCGCCTTCCTTCATCGCCTCGACCGCGGTTTCGACGCTCCCCTGCGCGGTCAGCAGCACCGTCGTCACGTCGGCGCCGTCGTGCTGGAGCGCGCGCAGGAGCGCGAGGCCGTCCATGCGCGGCATGACCAAGTCGGTGATGACGATGGCCGGGCGGAAGCTCGTGACTTTCTCGAGCGCTTCCTGGCCGTCGCCGGCCGATTCGGCGATGAAGCCCCAGCTTTTGACGAGCTGTTCGAGCCCGGCTCGCGCCGCGGAATCGTCTTCCACGATCAGGACACGCTCACTGCTCACACGTGTCATTTTTTCACGGCAGGAGGCTGGAGGCTAGGGGTTGCGGGCCGGGCAGAGGGCTGAGAGCTAAGGGCTGAGAGCTAAGGGCCGATGGGTTACGCTTGCGCGGTGAACAACGCCGAGCACAGCCCTGAGCCCTCAGCCCTCAACCATCGGATCGTCGCGATCCTTGAAGTCCTGCTCTGCTCAGACTTCCCCACCCAGCTCGCGATCGGCTCAACCTTCTCGGCGTTCGGGTACACCCCCTTCGCCTCGCCCGGCCAGCTCCGTGTCGGCTACGTCGTCTGGCTTTCGCTCGCCGACTCCGCGGCGCTCATCGGACTCGTGCTGCTGTTCCTCCACGCCCACGGCGAACGGCCGCGGGACGTGTTGCTCGGCCGCAAGCCGATCGCGCGGGAGTTCGCCATCGGCGTGCCGCTGATTCTCGTCGCCCTCGCGCTGGGCGGCAGCGTGCTGCTCGCGGTCCGGCACTTCGCGCCGTCCCTGCGCACGGTCGAGCACAACCCCCTGCAGGAACTGCTCCGCTCGCCGCCCGACGCCTGGCGCTTCGCGTTCGTCGTGCTCGTCGCCGGCGGTGTGCGGGAAGAGATTCAGCGCGCGTTCCTGCTGCATCGATTCGACGTCTGGCTCGGCGGCGGCCGGGCGGGCGTCGTGGTGACCAGCGTGGCGTTCGGCGCGGGACACCTGCTGCAGGGCGCGGACGCCGCGGTCGTGACGGGATTGCTCGGCGCGTTCTGGGGGACGATCTACCTGCGGCGGCGATCGTGCGTCGCGCCGCTCGTCAGCCACGCGGGGTTCGATTTGATGCAGATAGTTCAGTACATGATCAAAGTGTGAGGGCTGAAGTCTGAAGTCTCAAGAAAGTCAGAAGTCTCACACTTCAGACTTCAGACTTCAGACTTCAGACTTTTCATCGCCTGGGCAGATAGAGGTCGAGGACATTGCCCCGGCGTCGCAAGCCAGCCACCCATTCATCAATGAGCGCTTGTCTCCGGTCGCCGGCCGCGGTGAAGCGCTGATTCAGGTACGCGTCGATGCGGAGATTCTGGCGGACGGTCTCGCGCAGGTGCTTGTCGTCGACGCCCGATCGCGCCGCCGCGGCGTCGAACGCCGCAGGCGACGCGAACCGGTTCCGGACGCGCGCCACCTCACGGTCGACGGCGTCGGCGGTGGGCTCCGGCGGACCGTAGCGTTCCACTTCCGCCCGCATCAGTTCGCGATCGATCAGCTTCGAGAGAATCGCGCGCAGCGGGTCCGGCGCGTTGTCGGCCAACTGGAATCCGAGATCGCGCGCGCCGGTGACGTCGCTCATCGTGATCGGCTGCCCCGCGACCACCGCCAACACGCGGTCGATGACCTCCGCGCGCGCCGCGCCCGCCAGCAGCGCAACAGCGACCAGCGCGCCACCACTCTGAAATCTGAACGCTGAAATCTGCAGTCTCATGATCAGAAGGCTTGTCCAAAACTGACGAACCACGCGTTGAGGGACTCGCCCGGCTGGCGGTTGACCT
>JACPZV010000048.1 GCA_016195295.1 Acidobacteriota bacterium | reverse complement strand
GCAGCGCCCGCGCCTGGTCGACGGCCGATTGCTGCACCGCGAGCTGCGCGCGCATCGAATCGGCCTTGCTGGCCAGCTGATCTTTCGCAATTTGATTCCGCACGCCCAGCGAGTCGGCGTCGACTTGCGATTGTTTCAGCACGAGCTCCGAGACGAGCTGGTCTTTCGCGAGCGCCTCGTTCATCTGCGCCTGCATCTTCGCTTTGTTGTAGTCCGCCTCGATGTTCGCCGTCGTCGCCCGCTGCTGCAGGAGATCGTTCTGCAATTGCACTTTCAGATTCGTCAGGCCCGCCTCGGCTGCCTGCAGTTTGAGCTCCGCGTCTTGCAACTGCTGTTCGAGCTGCGGATTGCTGAGCTCCAGAATCACATCGGTGCGTTTCACCGGCGTGCCCGGGCGCAGAATGATTTTCTCCACGCGCCCTTGAGTGGTCGCTGGAATCCACCGGATGTCTTCAGGCGTCAGGGTGCCGAGTCCGCGGACCTGGCGCACCATCGGCCCGCGCTTCACCGTGTCGGGCCAGACCACGGCCCGCTCAACGGTCGGCGCAGCCGGCCGCAACCGTGAGAGGCCGACGCTGACGAGCACGACGACAAGAAGACCCACGCCGGCATAGATGGCCTGGCGAATCCTTTTCCTTCTGACATTGGACGGGCGGGCAATATCCATGGTTGTTTTCGTGTGCTTAGACGGAATCCTACGTGAAAACGATCGTCATTCGACGCAGGGCAAACGCCGGGCCAGTCCAACCGAAGTCCGCAAGCCATTATATAGCTCACGTTTAGACGTGCGGTCCGCGATGCGTGTGGGCGGGAAAAATGTCCGCCTGTGGGACGACTGGGTCCCACGGACGACCTTTAGTGCCGGCCGATCGTGGCGAGGAAACCGGCGACGACGTCGGGATCGAACTGCGATCGGCTGCAGCGCAGCAGCTCGGCGACCGCGTCAGCCGAGTTCAGGCGAACGCGATAGACACGATCCTGGGTCATCGTGTCGTACGCGTCCACGACCGCGATGATGCGGCTGCTCAGCGGAATATCCCCTCCGGTGAGCCTCAGCGGATAGCCGCCGCCGCTGAACCACTCGTGCGAGGCCATCACCGTCGCAGCGACCTCGCCCAGCGTGCGCGTCGACTGGAGGATTTCCGCGCCGATGTCGACGTGGCGGCGCATGATCGCCATCTCGCCGGCCGTGAAGGGCGATGGCTTGGTGAGCAGCGCTTCAGGCATCGCGATCTTTCCGATGTCGTGAAATCGAGCGGAGGTCTCGAACGCGGCGCCGAGTTCGTCGCTGACGCCGAGCTCGCGGGCGAGCGAGTGGGCATAGCGGGCCACGCGTTCGCCGTGGGCGACCATTTCGGGCAGGCGGTCGACTGAGAGCGCCGTCAGCACGTTCTCTTCCGAGGCTCCCGCGGCGGCGCGATCACGAAGCGTCGCGATGAGTTGCGCGGTCCGATCCTGGAGCTCGGTGGCCAGCCGCGCGTGCCATTGAACTTCTTGGATTGTCTGCTGCCGCCACTGCCGTCCCCGATCGACGGCCAGCGCGAAGCGCTCGCGCTGAAACGGCTTGACCAGCAGGTCGGCAATCGGACGCTGCTGGGCATCCGTGTCGAGCAGAGCCGTGTACGCCGTCGCGATGACGACCGCCGTGTGCGGATGGTCCCGTTGCAACTCCGTCGCGAGCCACAACCCATCATGCCCCGGCATCATCACGTCGATGACCGCGAGGTCGTAATGGTGCGTCCGGATCGAGGCCAAGGCCTCGTCCGCGTTCGCCGCCGTCGTCGGCCGGAGGCCGAGCGACAAGACCCACCGCGCCATGATGTTGCGAACCGCCGGTTCGTCATCGACGATGAGCACCGAGGTCAGGGATCTCTCGAGGCTGCGGACCGCCCTCGTCGGGCACGGTTCTTGGACGACCGCCGCGGGATTGGTACCCGAGATGCGCGAGCCGGCTTCCGCGACGCTGACGGGGACGGGCCACACGTCCACGCTCCGATGTCCCCGTTGTGGAGTGGTACCGATTGCCATGTCCGGACCCAGACTCGCCGCCGTCCGTCCGTTGCTGCTCGTCGTCGACGACGAACCCGCGATTTTGAAGATTGTCGAGCGTCTTGCCGCGAAGGCGGGGTTCGAGGTGGTGACGGGCGCGAACGGCACGGATGCGATGCGCACGCTGATGCGCCGACCCGCGGATCTGGCCATGGTCGACTTGCGGCTGCCCGACGTCAACGGCCTCGATCTGCTGCGCCAGATTCGCCGGACCGTGCCCGGCTGTGAAGTGATTCTGATGACCGGGTACGCCGCCGTCGACAGCGCGGTCGAGGCGATCAAGCTCGGCGCGCGCGAGTACCTCACCAAGCCGTTCGACTTCGATCGCCTTCGCGAGTTACTGACCGACATTCGGCTCGAGCTGGAGCGGCGCGCGCACGTGGTGGCGCTGGAGCGCCAGGTCGCGCGACAGCTCGAGTTCTGCGGCATGTTGGGCCGCAGTCCGTTGATGCAGGAGGTCTTCAGCCTCATCCAACGGTTGGCGCCGCATGCGAAGGTCGTGCTCATCAGCGGTGAAACCGGGACCGGCAAAGAGCTCGCCGCGCGCGCGTTTCATCAAGCCGGCCCGCGACGCAACCGCCCGTTCGTCACGATCAACTGCTCGGCGGTCGTGGACACGCTGTTCGAGAGCGAGTTGTTCGGTCACGTGCGCGGCGCGTTCACCGGCGCCGTGGAGTCCAAGCCCGGGATGTTCGAAGCGGCGCAGGGAGGAACGCTTTTTCTCGATGAAGTCGGCGAACTGCCGCTGTCGGTGCAGGCCAAGCTGCTGCGCGCGCTCGAACTCGGCGAGGTGCAGCGCGTCGGGTCGTTGCAGTCCAAGCGCGTCGACGTCAGCGTCATCGCCGCCACCAACCGCGATCTGCGGGCCGAGGTGGCGGCCGGCCGGTTCCGAGGCGATCTGTTCTACCGCCTCAACGTGGTGGAAGTCGCGCTCCCGCCGCTGCGCGATCGCCGCGAAGACATTCCGTACCTCACGGCGGCGTTCATGCGCGATGCGTCGCAGCGGATGGACAAGCCGCTCAACGGCCTGACACCTGCGGCCGAGCGCGCGCTGCTGACCGCGCGGTGGGACGGCAACGTGCGCGAGCTGAAGAACGTCATCGAGCGCGCGTGCATGCTCACCGACGGGACGCTCGTGTCGGACCGCGAGCTGGCCGGCGCGTTCGGCCCCGAGACGTCGCCCTCGCCGCCGAGAGGCCGCGGCGCGATTCCGCTGCGAGCGAACGGCGACGCGGCGCCGCTCGAAGCGGTCGAACGCGTCCACATCCTCGAAGTGCTCCGGCAGGTCAACGGCAACCGCATGGCTGCCGCCAAGGTGCTGGGGATCAGCCGGCGCGCGCTGTACCGCCGATTGGACCGCCATCGTCTGCTCGACGAAGCGCCCCGACCGTCGCTCGCCCGGCGTTGAACGCGCTGGTGGTCAGCCGCCGCGCGTGTGCATTTCCAGATGCGGGTCCCTCTTCAGGAGATCCTGCACCGGCACGAACGCTCGCTGTGGACCGAGCGCCAGGCGATTCTCGGCGCCGTGATCGTCGCGCGCCTGCCAGCCGGTGGTGATCAACGCCTTCAACGCCTCGACTGAAGCGCCCTGGCGCAGCGGCGCGCGTAGATCGAGGCCCCGCGTCGCGTAGAGGCACAGATACCACATGCCGTCGGCGGTCAAGCGACTGCGGTCGCACGTCTTACAGAACGGTTCGGTCGTCGACGCGATGATCCCGAAGACCGTGCCGTCGCCGAGCGCGAACTGTTCCGCGGGCGCCGAGCTCTCCTGGACGATCGGCGCGATCGGCCCGTAGCGTCGCGCCAGGATGTCGAGCATCTCCCGGCGCGAGACGACGCGGTCCGGCGACCAGCGGGTGGCGCCGCCGACATCCATGTACTCGATGAACCGCACTTCGCCGTTCACGGCGCGCCCGTACTCGATGAGATCCACCAGTTCATCGTCGTTGACGCCGCGGATCACGACCGCATCGAGCTTAAGGCGGCCATACACGCGCCGAGCGGATGCGATGCCGGCGTGCACGGCGTCGAGTTGATCGAAACGTGTGAGCGCCGCGAAGCGCTCCGGACGCAAAGTGTCGAGGCTCACCGTGATGCGGCCGAGTCCGGCCGCCCTCAACGCGTCGATGTGATCGGCGAGCAGCACACCGTTGGTGGTCAGTGCCAGGTCCTTCAGTCCGGGTTTGGCCGACAACATCCGAACGAACGCCGGCACGTCACGCCGTAGCAACGGTTCACCGCCCGTGAGACGAATCTTGTCTACACCCAGCGAGAGAAAAACATCGACCAGGGCGCTCGTTTCCTCGAAGTGCAGCACGTCCTCGCGCGGCAGCCAGACGTAGTCGTCCTCCGGCATGCAGTACTCGCAGCGGAGATTGCAGCGGTCGGTGACCGACAGCCGCAGGTTGCGCAGGGGACGCGCGAAGGCGTCGTGCAGGGCCACGTGAGGATTATAGGTCGGGTGGGTCGGGTAGGTCCGGTGGCGCGGGCGGGGCAGGTGGGGCGAGTGGGGTAGGTGAGACGGGTGGGGCAGGTAGGTTAGAGATGCAGAACGGACAGACGTGTCCTCGAGCCCGGCACGAACGGCCGATCGGTAACCTGGCCATCGAAACGATCGCTCCAGCGGCCGGGGACCGCGGCGCCGCACGACGGACAGCGACCGCCCGCCAGCAAACGGTACTTAAGAATGTGGTAGCCGCGCCGAGCGACGACCGTTTCGCCGCACGACGCGCACCGCGTGTCCTCTAAGTCGCCCACCGAGCCTGGCAGGTTACCGGCGTAGACGTGCCGCAGGCCGCCTGATCGCCCGATGTCCGCCGCGTCGAGCAGCATCTCCGCGGTCGTGTCTTCAGGATCGGTCATCTTGTAGTCGCCGTGGAACGCCGTCACGTGCCACGGGATGTCCGGCGAGACGCTCGCGACAAACGCCGTCAGCCGCTGCAGTTCATCGCGTGAATCGTTGAAGCCCGGAATCAACAGCGTGACGATTTCCACCCAAAACCCCAGCGTGTGCAGACGGCGGATCGTGTCGAGAATCGGCTCGATCCGGCCGCCAAGCTGACGGTAGTGGCGATCGTCGAAGGTCTTCAAATCGACTTTGTACAAGTCGACCCACGGTCGCAGGTACTCGAGCACCTGCGGCGTGCCGTTGCCGTTCGACACATAGGCAGTGACCAGGCCTGCGGCTTTGGCGGTCTTGAACACCTCGACGGCCCACTCGCTGGTGATGAGCGGCTCGTTATACGTGCTGACGACGACTCGGGCGTTGAGACGCAGCGCGTCGAGCACAAGACCGTCGGGCGACGTCTGAAGCGGCGGCGCCACCGCCGCGGGATCGCGCAGCGCCTGCGACGTCACCCAGTTCTGGCAGTACGCGCAGTGGAGGTCGCAGCCGAGCATGCCGAAGCTGTAGGCGAGCGCGCCGGGATAGGCGTGGAAGAACGGCTTCTTCTCGATCGGGTCGCACTGCACGCCGCCGACGTAACCCCATGGTACGCGCAGCCGGCCGCCGTCGTTGAAGCGCACCTTGCACACGCCGACCGCGCCGTCGGGCAGCGGACAGCAATGGCCGCAGGCGTAGCAGCGGAGGCGGCCGTCGGGCAGAACGTCGTACAACTCGCCCTCACGCGTCTGGCGCGAGAGGACTTCGGCGAGTGTGGACATGGAACATGTTCATTGTACAGACTGTGCGCGTGGCGCGCGAAGAGGGCCTTCAGCCCTCAGCCCTCAGCCCTGACCATGTTTAGCTTCCCCCGAGCCGTCTGGCTCCTGGGCTGGGTGAGTCTAGCGACGGACGCAGCCACCGAAGCCATCTACCCGCTGCTCCCGTTCTTCCTCACGCGCGTGCTCGGCGCCGGCGCCGTGTCGCTCGGCCTCATCGAAGGCGCGGCCGAGGCCGTCAACAGCGTCCTCAAAGTCGCGTCCGGGCGCGTCGCGGATCAATCGCGCACGAAACGTCCGCTCGTGTTGTTCGGGTACGGGGTGTCGTCGCTCGCACGACCGTTCATCGCGATCACGACAAGCTGGCTGCAGGTCCTCAGCGTTCGCGTGCTCGACCGGGTGGGCAAGGGCGTCCGCAGCGCGCCGCGCGACGCGATGCTGGCTGCGTGGACGACGCCCACGACACGAGGCAAGGTGTATGGGTTCCATCGCGCCATGGACAACCTGGGCGCCGTCGTCGGCCCGACGCTCGCGACGCTTTTCCTGATCGCGTATCCAGATCGTTATCGCACGCTCTTCCTCTTGACCGTGATTCCTGGCGCGATCGCGGTGACGTTGATCTTTTTCGTGCCGGAGGAGACCCGCCTGAAAGCGGACGCTACCGGTTCGATCGGCGGGCCGACAGCGTCCAGCGGACCGGGCGTGTCTGGCGGACCGGTAGTGTCCGGCTTCAGCCGGACCTCCTCCGTCCTTCCGCCAGAATTCACGCGATTCATGCTCGTGCTCGCGCTCTTCACGCTCGGCAATTCCACCGACGCGTTTTTGCTGCTGCGCCTGACCGACGTCGCCGGCACCGCGCGCTTCATCCCGCTGATGTGGGCGGCGCTGCACGTCGTGAAAGCCACTGTGTCGGTCGTCGGCGGCAGTTGGTCGGACCGCGTCGGACGCCGAACGGTCATCGCGATCGGCTGGCTGGTCTATGCGCTCGTTTACGCCGGGTTCGCGTTCAGCAACACGCTGCCGGCACTGTTGGCCTGGTTCCTCTTGTATGGATTTCACTTCGGTTTTGCGGAGGGCACTGAAAAAGCGCTGGTCGCGGACCTGGCGCCGGCGGAGCATCGCGGCATCGCGTTCGGCATCTACACCGCCGTGCAAGGCCTCGGCGCGCTCGCGGCGAGCGTGCTCTTCGGCGTGATCTGGAAAGAATTCAGCGCGGCCGCCGCGTTCGGGCTCGGCTCGGCTCTGGCGCTTGTGGCCACCGCGCTGTTGTTCGTCGTCGTCCGGCGGCGGCCCATCGCCTGAAAGCTCGCGCGGCGGGCGGTATAATCAAGCGCCTCGATGCGACGAATTCTTGTCACCAACGACGACGGTTATCGATCCGGTGGCATTCACCATCTCGCGCGCGCGCTTCGCGATCTGGGCGCAGTGACCGTCGTCGCGCCGGTGTTCGAGGCCAGCGCGATCGGCCACGCGCTGACGCTCCGGCATCCGCTGCGCGTCGAAGAGATAGACGAGCGCACGTTTGCCGTGGACGGCACGCCGACCGACTGCGTGAACGTCGCGGTCGCCCGCATCTTCAAGGGCCTGCCGGACCTGGTCGTGTCCGGCATTAATAAAGGATGGAACCTGGGCGACGACATCACCTACTCGGGGACGGTCGCCGGCGCCCTGGAAGCCGCGCTGCTCGGGATCCCCGCGGTGGCCGTTTCGCTGCGGCAGACGCGCGGCGACTACGACTTCAGCTACGCGGCGCGCGCGGCGACGACGATGGCCGAGGCGATCATGCGTCGCCCGCTGCCGGGACGGACGTTTCTCAACTTGAACGTGCCGAAGGGCCAGCCGAAAGGCTACCGCGTGACCGTGCAAGCGAAGCGCAATCACGTGACGTCGGTTGCCGAGCGGCACGATCCGAAAGGCCGGGCGTACTACTGGATCGAAGAAGGGCAGAACGAGTGGGAGCCGCACGATCGCTCCGACTATCAAGCGGTGCGCGACGGCTACGTGTCGGTCACGCCGCTCCATCCGGATCTGACGGCGCACGGCGCGCTGACCATCGTGGAAGAGCTTGCGATCGAGAGCTCCGCTGAAGTGAAGTAACCTACCCGCGAACAGGAGGGCGCGCCGCATGCTTCATCGTCGTCTCGCCGCCATCTCGGCGTTCACGATCGCCGCGTGGTCATTCGCACCGTTCGTCGATGCCGCGGGACCGCCCGCGCGCAAGCCGCTCAACGCCGTCGAGCGCGCCGATCTGCTGTCGCTCCTCAAGGCCGTGGATCTGGCGCAGGAAACCGACGTGCTCTCCGACGCTGGCGTCTCTTGGGACAGCTACTCGTTGAAATCGGCCGGCGAAATCTCGTATGTGCCGTTCACGCTGGGCCTGAGCGGCCTGCCCGATGGCTTCAAGTCCGCGGCGATGTACGTCCGCGCCGTGTCGCGACATGACGGGATTCGCTCGGCCGACGAGCGCTCGGCGATGCGCGAGCGGCTGGTGCGCGGCGATCCGCCACCGCCGCGATCGGAGACCGTGTGGGTAGGGCCGGGCGAAATGCCCGTGGGCGGTCCGGCCTCGTCTTCGGCCCGGCGATCGACTCAAGCCCCAGTGGAGAGCTCGACGTTGCTGACGCTGCAGCAACGCCAGTACGAGAAACAGAAAGCGGCCGAAGAAGAGGCGAGGAAAAAGGCCGAGTCGAAGCGGCGCGACCCGTTTCTGTTTCCCTTCGAGGAGTACTACTTCTTCGAGTTGAAGTCCGCACGCACCGGCGAGCCGCGGATCGTCGAGCGGGCGCTCGGGCTGCCTCCTGGAGACTACGACGTGTACGTCGGGCTGCTCGATCGCGCGCGCGTGAAAACGAGTCGCCCCGTCGTGATCAAACACACGCTGACCGTCCCGGACTTCTGGAACGATCGGCTGGCCCTGAGCGGTCTCCTTCTGGTCAACGGCGTTCACGTCCTGAAGATGCCGCTGGCCGGCCAGCAACAAGCCGAGCATCCGTACACGCTCGGCCTCACCGAAATGACGCCGATGCTGACGCGATCGTTCACGCCGGCCGATCCGCTGTCGGTGGTGTTTCAGATCTGCAACTACGGGGCGCCGGACTCCGACCTCATGGTCGAGTACAATTTTTACCGCGTCGAAAATGCGACGCGCACGCTCTTCAATCGCACCGAGCCGCAGCGGTACACTGATGTTGATCTGCCGCCGGCCGGCGGGTGG
>JACPZV010000359.1 GCA_016195295.1 Acidobacteriota bacterium | reverse complement strand
CGAGGAGCACTCGTCGAATATGCCGTGCCCGAGGTATACGTCAGCTTGCCCGTGCCGTTGTTGTAGAAGGCCCACCGGCCGGTGTCCTTGAACATCTGCTGAACCGCCGCCGCGATCGTGTTCGCGTCGTTCTGCGCCTGCGCCTTCTTGGCGTCGTCGATGTAGCGGAACACGACCGGCGCCAGCATCGCGGCCAAAGCGCCGATCACCGCCAGCACCACGATGATTTCCAGCAGCGTGAAACCCTTCCGCCCGCGTGTGACCTTCTCCATGTGCTTCTCCTCTGTGTGCGTTCAGAATTGACGAGCCAAATGTGTGTTACTTGACGCGCGCGATCACGTCGTCGCCAGCGACCGCTGGATTGCCCGTGCCGGCCGTGGTGGCGATGGTTTCCAGGTTTCCATTGGGGCCGGCGGAGATCACGATCACCCACTTCTGTGACGTCCCTTCAGAGTTCGGATCCGCGTTCCCGATGCTCACGAGATAGCTGCGCCCCCAACGGATCGAGCGCCGGGATGCGATCCAAATACGGTCCCCTCCACGGGCGAGGAGCACTCGTCGAATATGCCGTGCCCGAGGCGCCGCTGAACGGCGTGTTGTTGCTCAACTGGTTCACCAGGCTGTCCGCCTTGCCCGCTGAGAGCGCCCAGCTCGTGCCCGTGCTGGAATCGACAGGCACCGTGGTGTCGCAGGAGCTCGCGGTGGCCGTGCCCGTGCACGCCGTATTGCTGGTCAGCAGCGAGGCGTCCGTGCCCGAGGTATAGGTCAGCTTGCCCGTGCCGTTGTTGTAGAACGGCCAGCGTCCGGTGTCCTTGTACATCTGTTGGATCGCCGACGCGAGCGTGAACGCGTCGTTCTGCGCCTGCGCTTTCTTGGCGTCGTCGATGTACCGGAAGACCACCGGCGCGAGCATCGCGGCCAGCGCGCCAATCACCGCCAGCACGACGATGATTTCGAGCAAGGTGAACCCCTTCTGCCCCCGCCTGATCGTCTTCATCTGTATCTCCTTCTAAATTGTGGGAGCTCGGCGTTTAGCGAGCTCGGCTGCGCAGGTAGCAAGGGCCACGCCACGAAGAGGGACGTGAAAAACGGCGCAAAATGGTGACTTTTGGGGCAGGCCCGTGGATTTGGGCAACCTGCCGAGCTTCAAAAACCGAGGGGACCCCTGAAGTTGGAGGCTAATCCCTGGGCTCTAACTGGCCAGGCGCGCTGTTGACTGGGAGCCTCCCAAGCCCGAGGACGCCTCCGAGGTGGGCGGGTGATCGGGGAACCGCAGCACGAACTCGGTTCCGTCCTCCGGTGAGCTGGTGACCTCGATGTCTCCCCCATGGTCCACCACGGCCCGCCGGGCCAATGGCAAACCAATCCCGCTGCCAGCCTCCTTGGTCGTGAAGAACAACGTGAAGATTTTTTGTTGCTCCTCCGGCGGGATGAACGAACCGGTGTTACGGACCTTGATCAGCGTCGCCCCGTCCGCACGCTCCGTGATCACGGTCACGGTGCCGCCGGGCGGCGTCGCTTCAAAGGCGTTGGTCACCACATTGAGAATCGCCTGAATGACGCGGTCCCGATCGACGAGCACGGCCGGCAGCTGCGGATTCAGCCTCTTGACCAGGGTCAGCTGCTTCTCGTTGAACCGGCTGTCGAGGGTCCACAGCGTGTCCTCCGTGATCTGCGTCAGGTTGCAGAGCACCCGCTCCCGGGCATTCACCTGGCCGAAGGTCCGGACCTCCGCCAGCAGACGCACGGCGCGCTCGACCTCCTCACGCAGCTTGTCGTGCATGCCGTCATCGCCGGCCGTCCGCGGCTGGACCAAGTCGAGCAGCATCTGCACGCCCATCAGCGCGCCGCTGATCTCGTGCGCCAGACTTGCCACGTGCGCGCCGAGCGCGGCCAACTGGTCGACGCGCTGGATATGTCCGCGGATCTGCTCGAGGTGGCCCAGATCCCGGACCGACACCACCACCTCCCCGACGTTGGTCGTCGGCTGCAACGTGACCAACCGCCGCAAGCCTGGCTTTCCTTGTGTCGCGAGGAGCGTATCGGCGGGCACTTCGACGGGCGTGCCAGCTTTGCGGACCTCTTTCAGCGCGTCGCTCAAGCGCGAATTCATCTCCGGCGCGCAGAGATCGTGCAGCCGGCTGCCGATGAGCCTGCGGCCCGTGGCACGGAACAGCCGATGGGCGTCCGCATTGGCGCGGATCACCACATCCGATTTGTCGACGACGAGGATGCTGACCGGCATGCCTTTGATGATTTGGGAGTCGGTGACGAACTTGTCGAACGAGAGCAGCATGTCGTTGAAGGCGTTCGAGAGTTGCTGGATTTCATTCGCGGTCGTGAGGCTCTCGGCGGACCCATGGAGACGGTGCTGGATTTTCTGAAACAGCTGTTGCATCGGGCGAGTCACGGCCACCGCGAACGCGACGCCGCACAGGAGGGCCGTGAGGCTCCCGATCCCGATGGCCAGCAATCGGACCCTCTCGACCGCGAGCGGATCGCCACCCCCCCGTGGGATGTAACCGAGCGCCGAGAGGGTCATATCGACGGCGAGGTACGCTTCGACGGCCGCGAGCAGCACCCAGACGGCGGGAAGGGCAATGAGGACGCGAAGCTCCCACCGCCGCCGAATGTCGCCGGACTGTTTCGGCTGCGGCGCCATCAGAATCGGGGCCGAGTCTGGATTTGGCTCAGCATCGACAGCAAGGGCGAGTAGAGCGTGAAGGCGACACCCAGCACCAGTACGCCGAGAATGACGTACATGATGGGCTCCATGGCCGTCGTAATCCGCTTGACGGCTGCGGGCACCTCGCGGTCGTAGTAGTCCGACACCTTCTTGAGTGTCTCGTCAAGCGTGCCTGTCACTTCCCCCGTGGCCACCATCTGCACGACGAGCGGCGTGAACTGGCGGGTCTCCCTGAGGGCGTCCGCCAGAGAAGCCCCGGCGATGACCCGGTCCCTGGCCCTCGCCACCGCCTCCGCCAGCACCTGGTTGCCGACGACGTGCTCCACGACGTTGAGGGCCACCACGAAGTTCACGCCGGCCCGGACCATCATGCGCAGGTGATGGGCGAACCGGCTCAACCCCACTTGCCGAATCAGGTTCCCGACCAGCGGCATCTGGAGTTTGAGGGAGTCTACCATGTAGCTGCCGCGGGGGGTCTTGACGAGCATGCGCGCGCCGATGACCAGCCACACCAGCCCGAGCAGTACCTGCAGCCAATGGCCCGTGACGAAGTCGCCGAACCCCACGACGAGCCGGGCCGACGTCGGCAGGGTCATCCCGGTCTTCGACAACGCGGCGACGAAGCGGGGCATCACAAAGGTCGCGATGCCGAGCGTCACGATGCCCATCATGGTCAGCAGGATCGCGGGATAAATGGTGGCCTGACGGATTTCCCCCCGCAAGTTCATTTGCCATTCGATCGACGCGAGCAAATCGAAGAGGACCTGGTCCACCTGCCCGACCGTCTCACCCGCCTTGACCAGGTTCACGTAGTACGGGGGAAACGCCGTCGGCAGGTCGGCCATCGCTTCCGAGATCATCTGGCCCTGCTCCACGCGCTGCAGGATGGCGTGCGCCACGGTCTGGAGGCGCTTGTTGGAGCCCTCCTCGATGCTGTGGCGGAGTCCCAGCGCCAGCGGCAAGCCGCTCTTCATCACGGTCGCCAGGTGCATCGTGAAGAGGGCGAGCTCGCGGCGGTTCAATTTCGGCGGCGCCGCGACCCGCGGCGCGGCGATGCGCGCCGCGCGGATGATGGTCGGGAAGAGCCCGCGGTCCCGCAGGGTGTCCTCGGCCTCCGCCTCGGTGGCCGCATCGAGGTTGCCGGTCACGCGGTCGCCGCGGGGGGTTCGCGCCTGATAGG
>JACPZV010000358.1 GCA_016195295.1 Acidobacteriota bacterium | reverse complement strand
TATTCGCCAAGCGACGTCGTGTTGTTCGCGCCCGTCGCGGGTCATTACATCCAGGACGCCAACCAGCCGCTCCACGCCTCGAACAACTACGACGGACAACTCACCGGCAATAACGGCGTCCACGCGCGCTTCGAACGCGATCTGATCGAGCGGTACCTCACGCGGATGACGATCAACCCCGCGCCGCCAAGGGCGATCACCAATCCGCGCGACGCGGCGTTTGACGCGCTGCTCACGGGCAATCGATCCGTGGACGCGATCATCAAGTCGGACCGCGACGCCATCGCCGGACGCGACGAGTACGACGACGCGTACTTCGAGAAATTCTTCGCCGCCGTGAGGCCGATCCTGGAGAAGCAGCTCGCGGCCGCCGTTACCGATACCGCCGGCCTCATCATCGGCGCGTGGGAGCAGGCGGGCAAGCCCACGCTGAGGTTCGAGGGCGCGCGGCCGGTGCAGAAAGTGAAGAAGCAGTAAGATCCTCACATCCTTCAAATAAGAATCCCTTGAGAAAATAAGAATCCCTTGAGACTACGGGACATCGCGGAACGGTTGCAGTGCCGTCTCGAAGGCGACGGCGACGTCGAGATCCGGCGCGTGGCCGGCATCCAGCAGGCGCGCGAGGGCGATCTCACGTTCGTGGCGAACTCGCGCTACGCGTCGCACGTGGCGACGACGAGGGCCTCGGCGATCATTTTGGGAGCGAGCGACCCACAGTCGGCGCCGTGCGCCGTGCTCCGCAGCGACGATCCGTACACGGCGTTTGCCCGTGCGCTTCAGCTCTTCGTCCAGACGACCCCGCCGGCCAAGGGCATCGATCGACTGAGCGCCGTCGCGTCCGACGCGACGATCGGCCCCGACGTGTCGATCGGTCCCTTCGTCACGATCGGCGCCGGTGCCTCGGTGGGCGCGCGCACGATCATCTATCCCAACGTCGTCATCGGTCCCGGCGCGCGCGTCGGCGACGACTGTGTCGTCCACTCCCAGACGTCCATCCGCGAGCGCGTCTTCGTCGGCGATCGCGTCGTGCTGCACGACGGCGTCGTGGTCGGCAGCGACGGCTACGGGTTCGCGCGGCAGAAAGACGGCACGCACCTCAAGATCCCG
This sequence comes from Acidobacteriota bacterium, assembly GCA_016195295.1. Lineage (GTDB taxonomy): Bacteria > Acidobacteriota > Vicinamibacteria > Vicinamibacterales > CAVVIG01 > SRVP-36. Next base: position 5,916 of record JACPZV010000358.1, on the reverse strand, counting down.
CAGCACGCCGACGTCGTGATCGAAGACGACGTCGAGATTGGCGCCAACTCGACGATCGATCGCCCGGCCGTCGGCGAGACGCGCATCGGCGCCGGCACCAAGCTCGACAACCTCGTGCACGTCGCGCACGGCGTGACCATCGGCCGGCGCGTGCTGCTCGCGGCGCAAGTGGGGATCGCCGGCAGCACCGTGATCGAAGACGACGTCATGATGGCGGGGCAGACGGGCGTGACCGGTCACATCCAAATCGGCAAGCGTGCGATGGTCGGGGCCAAGAGCGCCGTGTTGAACTCGGTCGACGCCGGAGCGTTCGTCACCGGACACCCGGCCATCGAGCACGTCGAATGGCGCAAGGCCTCGGTCATCTTTCGTCATCTCCCGGCGCTCAAGAAGCGGCTCGAGGAACTCGAGCAGCGCCTCGCGGCCCACACGTCCTCGTTACGTGCACGGAAAAGCTCTTCGAAGAGGTCTTCGAAACGTCCGAAGCGATCGACCAGGCGATCCGCCGGGCGCCGATGAGGTCCTCAGCCTTCGCCTTGTGGGTCGTTCTCCTGGCGGCGGGCCGTGCCGGGGCGCAGCAGCCGGTGGTGGCGCCGGCGCCCGAGACGCCGCAGTTCATGTCGCGCACGGACTTCCACCTGAACGCCGCCAAGCTCACGATAGACGATCAGCGGTTCGTGTGGGACACGCACTTCGGCGGCGGGCTCGACGTGATCGACTACGTCGCCGGCCGCTTCAACGTGCTGATCGACTACGAAGCGGTTCTCGGACACGAGTTCCGCGCGTTCGATCCGAATCAAGGCAACTACACGCTCGAAGGCTCGTTGTCGAAGCGTTTCGGCGCGACCGAGGTCGCCGCGGTGTTCAATCACCTGTCGCGGCATCTCGGCGACCGTCCGAAGCGCATTCCGATCGACTGGAACGCTCTCGGCCTGCGTGCGCTGCGTCGCGACCACGTCGGCACGCTGTCGCTGGACGTCGTCGCGAGCCTGGCCCGCATGACGAAACACGACAACTTGGACTACCTCTGGAAGGGCGATGTCGACATGCTGGCGCGACGGCCCATGAGCCCGCGCGCGGGACTCTTCGCGCACGGCCGTGCGGAGGTCTACGGTGTCGACAGCGCGATGTTGAACCGGAGCACGCAGGCGGGCGGTGTGTTCGAACTTGGCGTCCACCTCAACGGCCGCGCCGGCGCCGTTGAGCTTTTCGCGGGCTTCGAGCGGCGGGTCGATGCCGATCCGCTCGATCTGCAGCCCCAATCCTGGGGTCTCGCCGGTTTCCGCCTCCTCAGTAGATAATCGTCGCATGAGGGTCAGAGCGCTCCGGTTCCTTGCCGCCACGGCCGCGACGATCGTCGTGGCCACGCAGATCTCGTCCGCGGCGGTCCGTCCGCCGAAACTTCAATATCAGATCACGACGCTGCTGAACGGTCTCACGCTGGTCCTCTCCGAAGACCACTCGGTGCCGATCGTGCACCTTTCGCTCGCGTACCACGTGGGCTCGAAGAACGAAAAACCCGGGCGCACCGGATTCGCGCATCTCTTCGAGCACTTGATGTTCAAGGGCTCCAGGAACGTGCAACCCGAAGCTCACACGTCGATGATCTCGTCGGTCGGCGGCCAGAGCAACGCTTATACGACGGACGATGAGACGGTGTTCTGGGAGACCGTGCCCGCGCAGTACTTGCCGCTGGTGCTGTGGCTTGAAGCCGATCGGATGGCCACGCTGCGCGTCGACAGGGAGACGTTCACGAGCGAGCGCGAAGTGGTGAAGGAAGAACGCCGGATGCGCGTCGACAACCAGCCGTACGGCCGGCTGAACGAGATCATCTACGACCAGGCGTTCACCGTGCATCCCTACAGGCACGCGACGATCGGCAGCATGGCGGATCTCGAAGCGGCGTCGGCCGACGACGTGCGCGACTTCTACCGGACCTATTACGTGCCGTCGAACGCGACGCTCGTGCTCGTCGGTGATTTCGATCCGACGCAGGCCGTGCAAATGGTCAACCAGTATTTGGGCCGCGTGCCGAAAGCCGAGAAGGAAGTACCGCGCGACATTCCGGTCGAGCCGCCGCAGACGAAAGAAAAGCGCGTGACGCTGCGCGAGCCGTGGCCGCTGCCGGCCGTCGTCGTCGCGTACCACATTACCTACGACGGCAACCCCGACTCCTATCCGCTGCACATCGCGTCGAAGGTGCTGTCCGACGGCCAGACGTCGCGCATCTACAAGAAGCTCGTCTACGAAAAGCAGATGGCCGTCGCCGCGTTCGGCAACGCGAATCTCATCGAGCACCCCAACCTGTATTACGCCGTGGCGATTGTGCAGCCCGGCCACACGCCGGAAGAAGTCACGGACGCGCTCATTACCGAGCTCGATCGCCTGAAGACCGAGCCGATCACCGACCACGAGCTGCAGCGGGCGAAGAACCAGTTCGCGCGCGACTACATCCTCGGCCGGCAGTCGAATCAACAGAAGGCCGGACAGCTGTCGCACGCGGTCGTGATTCACAACGACATCAAGACCGCGGACGGCGAATTCGACATTTTCCAGAACATCACGGTCGCCGACGTGCAGCGCGTGGCGCGGACCTACTTCAGGCCGGAGAATCGCACGGTGTTGACGCTCCTGCCGGGGACGCGATGATCGGAGAGACACGGAGCGAACGGAGGACACCGAGCGTGGTGAGCCACGGAGACTCGGAGACACGGAGAGCGATTCGTACCTCCGCGTCTCTGTGTCTCCGTGGCTTCTTCGTCTCTGCGTTCTCTCTCTATCTCTGTGGCCTCGCGGCTGGCCTCGCGGAGGCGCAGGTGCGTTGGCCGATCGAATCGCCTCCGCCCCCACTCGCGGCCCGCGACATCAAGTTCCCACCCTACGAGATCCAGACCTTATCGAACGGCCTGCAGGTCGTCGCGGTCCTTCATCACGAACAGCCGGCGGTGACGATGCGCCTGCTGGTGCGCGCGGGCACGGCGTCGGATCCGAAAGCGAAGCTCGGTCTCGTCCACCTGCTCGCGTCTCTCCTCGACCAGGGCACGACGACGAAATCCGCGCAGGAGATGAACGACGCCATCGATTTCATCGGCGGCGCGATGGGCGCCGGCGCGGGCACGGACTTGACCTTCGTCCACATGATGGTGATGAAGGACAGCTTCGAGAACGGGATGCGCATGCTGTCCGACATGGCGCGCCATCCGGCGTTCGCGCAGCGCGAGATCGAGCGCCAGCGCCAGCAGACGCTGTCCGGGCTGCAGGTGAGCGCCGAGGATCCCGAGTGGGTCGCCAACTCCGTCTTCGATCGGCTCGTCTACGGATTCCATCCCTACGGCATGCCCGAGACCGGCACGCCGGAATCGATCGTCGGCATCACGCGCGAGGACCTGCTGGCGTTTCACGCCAGTCACTTCGCGCCCAACAACGCGATTCTCGCGATTGTCGGCGACGTCACGGCGGAGGAAGCGTTCACGACGGCGAAGAAAGTGTTCGGCGACTGGCAGAAGCAGGACCTGCCGAAGAGCACCTTCATCGAGCCGCCCGACCCGACGCGCCGGGTGATCGTCGTCAACAAGCCGGACGCCGTGCAGACCGAAGTGCGCGTCGGGCATCTCGGCATCACGCGCACGCATCCGGATTACATGGCGGTGAACCTCGCCATTCGCATTCTCGGCGGCGAGGGCAGCAATCGTCTCCATCAGGTGCTGCGGACCGAGCGGTCGCTGACCTACGGCGCGCAGGCCAACATGGACGCGCTCAAGGACGCCGGCGACTTCGAGGTGGAAACCAACACGCGATCGGAAGCCACGAGCGAAGTCCTGCGGCTCATCGTCGATCAGTTCTGGCGGCTGCAGCGCGAGCGCGTCAGCGATCGCGAACTGGACGGCGCGAAGGCCTACATGACCGGAAGTTTCCCGCTGACCATCGAGACGCCGGAAGCGATCGCGATGCAGGTCATGAACGTCGTGTTCTACGGATTGCCGCTCGATCAACTGCAGACGTTCCGCGAGCGCGTGAACGCCGTCACGCCAGACGATGTGCAGCGGGTCGCGCGGGCGCTGCTGCGACCGGATCGCCTCTCGGTGGTGCTGGTCGGCAACGCGGCGGCGTTCGCCTCGCAGCTCAACGGCGTCGGCTTCGGCGCGTTTGAAACCGTCGAGCTCGCCGACTTGGATCTGACGTCGGCGAATCTCAAGCGCGCGCGGGCGAGGGCGGGAGGGGCAGGAGGGGCAGGTGGGGCGGGTAGAGCAGGTGGGGCGGGTAGGGCAGGTGCTGTGCGGTTGATCTCATATCAACAACCGCCGCTGCCGAGCCGATCTGCCGCCGATGAGACGCCGGAAGACCACGCGAAAGCCACGGCGCTGCTGGACCGCGTCATCGCGGCGAGGGGCGGTCTCGACAAGCTGCTCGGCTTGAAGACGATCGTCGCGAGGCAGACGCAGATCAGTCAGACGCCAGACGGTCCGGCTCCGGCCGAGACGACCAACTACATTCAGTACCCGGACAAGTTCCGCGTCGAAGCGCCCGGAATCGTCCAGGGATTCGACGGCAGCCAGGCGTGGGCCAAAGACGATCGCGGCGTGCACGTCGCGGCCGACACCGTCGCGCGCGACGCGCGGTCGAGCTTGCGCCGCGACGTGGTCGCGCTCCTCCTCGCGGCGAAGGACGGGCGGCTCAAGACGCGGCTCCTGGCGGACGCGAAGGACGCTTCGGGTCACGTCGCGCACGCGCTCGAAGTGTCGGCGGCCGACCTCGATCCGATCGTGCTCTACATCAACCCGGACTCCGCGTTCATCGAGAAGCGGGCGTTCGCCGCCAACGCGCCCGGCCGGCCCATCGTCGAAGAACAGTTTTCTGACTACCGTCCGGTGAACGGTCTTCAGGTTCCGTTTCACGCGGAGCAGAAAGTCGGCGCGCTGACCGTGGAGCGGAACGTGATCGACGTCAGAATCAACACGCCCCTCGACCCCGCGCTCTTCAAACGCCCCGCTTCTTGAGCGCCCGCCTGCTGCTTTCGTGCGGCGAAGCGTCCGGCGATCTCTACGCCGGGGCGCTGACGCGCGAGCTGCTCGTGCTCGATCCGACCCTCACCATCTCGGGACTCGGCGGTCCGCATTTCGCGGCCGCGGGCGGCCGCCTGCTGGCCGACTATCGCGGTCTCGCCGTCACCGGCGTGACCGAAGCGCTGGCCATGCTGCCGCGGTCCCTTCAGACGCTGCGCACGCTCGTCTCTGCGGCACGGACCGAGCGGCCCGACGTCCTCGTCGTCATCGACTTTCCGGATTTCAATTTCCGGCTCGCGCGCGCTGTCAAACGTCTCGGAATTCGCGTCGTCTACTACGTCAGCCCGCAGATCTGGGCGTGGCGCGCCGGCCGGCTGGCCACGATTCGCGCGATCGCCGATCACGTGCTCGTCATTTTTCCCTTCGAAGAGGCGATCTACCGCGAGGGTGGGGTGCCGGTCGAGTTCGTCGGCCACCCGATCATCGATCTGGCGCGCGTGACCGGGTCGCGCGATCAGTTTCTCGCCGCGCACGGTCTGTCGCCGTCGGCGCCGACCGTCGCCATCCTTCCGGGCAGCCGGACCAACGAAGTGTCGCGCATTCTTCCGGCTCTCGTGGCCGCCGCCTCGCTCATTCGCGCGCAGGTGCCAGGCGCGCAGTTCGTCGTCGCGCGCGCGCCGCACCTCGACGATCATTGGTTCGACGTCGCGCGGACGTTGACGATCGTCGAGGGCGACACCGACACGGCCCTCGCGTCAGCCGACGTCGCGCTCGTGGCGTCCGGCACCGCGACCCTGCAGGCCGCGCTGCACGATACGCCGATGGTCGTTGTCTATCGTCTGTCGCGGCTCACCTATAGACTGGCACGCCGGCTCGTGACGCTCGACATGTTTGCGATGGTCAACTTGATTGC
>JACPZV010000357.1 GCA_016195295.1 Acidobacteriota bacterium | reverse complement strand
CGGCGCAGTCCACCTCGGCGAGATCGACGACGACGTGGAAGCTTCCCGCGGCGATCGCCGCGGGCGCCGCGTCCGGCGCCACGACTTCGACGTCGACGCCGTCGACGGATCGCATCGTGTCGAGCAGAACGCGATGCCATGGCGGCGCCGCGCGCCGCTCGACGACGACGGCGACGCGAACGCGATTTTCCGCTCGCATGCTGGCGGTAGAATATCGCATCGTGTCTCGCCGCGTGGCCCGCCGCACAATCGTGTCCGCCGCCGATCACCGGTACTTCCGCACGCTGTGTCAGTTGTTGCTGAGCGCCGCGCGTACTGGCGCGTCCGCCGCGGGCGGGTGGATCGTCTTCGATCTCGGTCTCGCCGACGACGACCGCGCGTTTCTGCGCGCGCGGTTCCCGTGGTGCCGCCTCGAACGGTTTCCGTTCGAGGCGCACCCACCGCACGTGCGCGTGCTCGCGTTCTGCGCGTGGAAACCCATCGCGATTGAGACCGTGTTGGTGCGCGACGGCGGCGACGTGCTGTGGCTCGACAGCGCGGATCTTCTCCACGACGGAGTCGACGCGGCGTTCGACCGCATCGCCCGCGACGGCGTGCTCACGCTCGTCGGGCAATCGCCTCTCTCCCGCTGGTGCCACGAAACGACGCGCCGCTTCATGCAGGTCCCGGCGGAGGATCTGACGCAGCGCTGCCGATCGGCGGGCGTCCTGGGGTTTTCCGCCGAGAGCCCCGTGGCGCGCGACCTCGTCGCCGAGTGGCGGCGCTTCGCGCTCATTCCCGAGTGCCTCGCGCCGCCGAGCGCGAGCCGGGCCAACCACCGGTACGATCAAGCGGTCCTCACGAACCTGCTCTACGCGTTCGCCCGCGAGCGCGGACTCGTGCTCGGCCAAGACGAGGTCGACAGCGGATCGACGCGGCCCGTGCACTGGGTGTCGACGCGTCGCATCGTCGCGTCATGGGTCCCGCTCGCGCTCGATCCGATCGCCCGCGCGTCCTACGGGCTGTACAAGTTCGGCGATCGGCTCGTGCTGCGCGCGCGGGCCGGCACGCTCGTGCGCGACGGCCTGTTTGCGCTCGAGAATGCGCTCACGCGCTCGCTCGCGGAGCTCGCGCGGCGTCGGGCCACGCGACGCGGCCGGCGCTTCCTCGCAAGCAAGGCGTCGCTCGCCGGCCGGCGCTGCCACTGCGACCCGGACCTGCCAGTGCACTTCGTGCACAGCGAGGGACTGCGTGAGGCCTGCGACGTCGTGATCGATGATCGGAGCAACGTCGAGAGCCCGGAGCGCCCGCACATCCCACTCCCGCTGATCGTCCCCTTCGCGCGCGAAATCGCGCGTGGCGACGTCGTCCACGTCAAGACGGATCATCTGCCGGCCTTCGTCCGCGACATTCTTCCCCGCACGGCCGGCCCCATCGTGCTCGTCACCGGCGATTCGGACATCAGCCCGGTGCGGCGCTTCGAGCATCTGCTGGACGACGATCGCCTCCTCCACTGGTTCGCGCAGAACTGCGACGTCATCTACGACCACCCGCGGCTGACACGACTTCCGATCGGCCTCGACAACCCGGTCTACACGAAGCTTGAGAAGCGCCTCGGGTTTCTCGTGGCGATGCTGCTCGGACGGATTCCGTTGGACGCGTCGATCTCCCGCAATGAGATGGGCAATCAGGCGCTGCTGCAGTCGATCGCTTCGCGCGCGCGGCGGATTCACGACAAGCCCGCGCGAGCGCTTTGCACGTTCCACCGCAGCGGCGTGCTCGTCGCCAGCGCGGACCGGATTTCCGACCGCCGCGAGGCGTACGCGCAGCTGCGGCACGAGCCGGACTGTCACTTCATCGAGCGGCGGCTGCCCCAGGCGGAGTACTGGCGGATCCACGACGAGTTCGCGTTCGAAGTGTCGCCGCGCGGCACGGGGCTCGACTGCTTCCGCACGTGGGAGTGCCTGCTGCTCAACACGATCCCCATCGTGAAGTCGTCGCCGCTCGACGCGCTGTACCGGCAGGAAGGCTATCCGGTCGTCGTGGTCGAGTCGTATCGCGAGATCTCGACCGACACCCTCACACGCTGGAAGACCGATCTGGCAGGACGGTTCGGGCCGGATCTGATCAGGAAACTGGCGACCGACTACTGGGTCCAGCGTTTCAGGGACGCCGCGCGATCACGGCACGACGCCGCGCAGGCTCGTGTCGACGCGGGTGCCAGCGTATAGGGCCGCGCTGACTTCGTTGGCGACGTCGCGGTCGGGGTCGTCGGGAAATCGCTCGGCGCCGCGGGCCCATGTGTCTTTCGCCTTCACCTTGTCCTCGAGCCGCCAGTACCCGTCGCCCAGCGAGGTGTAAACGCGCGCGCGCAGGACGGCGGGCGTCTCCAGCGTGACGAGCGTCAGCGCCTGGTTCAGGTCCGCGATCCCGCGTGGGATCCGGTGGAAGATGAAGGTGTTGTAGTAAAGATTCACCACGCCGCGGATGTAGTACGCGAGCACTGACGGCCTGAGGGCGATGGCCTTGGTCAGGCTGTCCACGGCGTCGCGTCCGAGGTAAAGCCGGCGGATGTCGCCGGCCACGGGCACCTTGTCCACGCACGCCAGCGCATGGCTGATCAGAATGTTCGGGCCGTGACCCTTGCGCTTCGCCAGTCTCTCCAGCGTCTCGATCGCGCGGTCGAATTGACCCGCGGCGATCGTCAGCTGCCGGTAGTCCGCGGCGAGCCGCAGATTCTCAGGATCGGCCGCCACCGCCTGCTCGAACGCGACGAGCTGCGCGACGTCGACCGGCGGCGTCTCCGCCGTCAGCACGGCCCCTGCCACCACGCACGCGAGCACCGAAAGAGTCCGCAGGGTGAATCGCTCGCGCATCAGCGCTCGAACCGCAGCTGCAGGCGAAACTGCCGGAACTCGGAGTTGTAGAACGTGCCGAAGGCGGGCGAGCTCAGGTTGGCCTGGACGTCGACGGGATTGAAGGAATCGAGCGCGTTGTAGACGCGCATGCCGATCCACGGCTGCAGCTTGAACAGGTGGAACCGGCGTTCGACGCCGAGATCCACGTGAAAGCGGTTCGGCAGCCGCAGCACGTTGCGCGGGCCGACGAAGTCGAGCGCGTCGTTCACGACCGAGTACGGCAGGCCCGTCCGCCAATCGAGGACGCCGATCAGCAGCCAGCGCGGCGTCGGCATCACGTGGCCCCGCGCGAGCAGCCGGTGCGGCACATCGGTCCCCGACGGCCCGTACTGGTTCGGCGTGACAATCGGCCACATCATCGCGTCGAAGTAGCGCGCGAACGCGTTGAGATCGCTTTCCGCGAGGGCGTACGCATACGTCACGTTCACGTCCGCCGCCGGCGACCGCGCGTAGTGCACTCCGACCTCGAGCGCGCGGTAGAGCGAGGTGCCCGCGCTGTCGAGCAGCAGCTGTCCGACACCCGCGCGCAGCAGGGAATCGACGATGAGCTCGCGACCGTCGCGCCGTTCGAGCAGTCCTGCGTGCACCGACCAGCGGGGCGTGACGCGGTTGTCGTACGACACGTCCCACGTCCGGCTCCGCGCCGTGAGCAGATTCGGATCGGTCACGTTCGTGAACGGCATCCGCGAGATCGGCGTGACGCCGTCCGCCGCGAAGCGCGTGTCGGTGAACGTTTCGAACTGCGTGAACGCGCCGGCCGCCGACGGCGTGCGCTCGTAGAACAGACCGAACCCGCCGCGCAGCGAGGCGGCGCCGGACGGGTCGAGCAGCACCGCGGCGCCGACGCGAGGCGTCAGGTTCCAGCGATCGACCACGCCGTCGCGATCGAGCCGCGCGCCGTACTCGAGATACCACCGCGTGGAAAACTGCCAGCGATCCTGCGCGAAGAACGCGACGTCCGTGCTGTTCACGACCTGCTGTGTCGGCCCGCTGAAGTCCAGGCGGCGCGACAGCGTCCCGGTGGGACGCAGGATCAGCACCGGGCGGCTCGCGCTCATCCCGTCGTAGCCGTTCACGAGGACGTCGAGGCCCGCTTTGAAAAGGTGCAGTCCGTCCGACGCCCCTGAAGCCGACCCCGAAACCGTCTCAATCCACTGCAGCGTCGACAACCGCCGCGCCTGCGTGTTGTAGAAGTTGCCGAGCGTCGTGTCCGGGTACAACTGCATGGGCGCCGTGCTCTGCGGATCCAGATTCGTCCGGGTGCCGCGCCACTGCACCGTCGACTCGCTGATCAACCGGTCGCTCCAGAGCGCGCGCTCGGTCAGCGACACGTGATTCACGCGCTCGTGCAAATCGACGGTCGCATCCGGCGGGACGAACGTCCCGAGCGACGCAAAGGTCGTGACGCTCGGAAACACGCCGACCATGCCGATGAGCGAATGGCGCGGGGTCAGGTTCGCGTCCACGCGCGAGAAGGAGCTCACCCAGTGCGTCGTTTGACGCTCGTCCTCCGGGCGGCTGGGGATGTCGTCGGTGCTGTAGCGGTACTGCGCGGTCTGCTCGAGGAACAGCCGGTCCTTCAGAATCGGTCCGCCCAGTTCCAGGCGCGGCCCGAAGCCCGCGATGCCCTTGACGTTCCAGTCCTCGCGCCGTTTCGTGCGCAGCGTCGGGTCGAAGTTGTTGAGCCGAAGCCGCCACTGATCGCCGGCGCGACGCGTCTGAATCAGGACGAGCCCCGAGGAAAACCGGCCGTACTCAACCGCGTACGGGTTCGGCAGTACCGAGACGGAATCGATCGCATCGTCGGGCAGCGTCAAGTGCACCAGGCCCATCGCCGGATCGGCCAGCGTGCTCGCGCCGATCTGCACCGAGGACTGCGTGGGCCGGCCGCCCTTGATGCTCATGCCGCCCGGCACTTCGATGACGCTCGCGAGCAGACGCATCGCCGCGCCGAGACCGCCGCCCGGCGCGAGTCGATCCGTCTCCTTGTCGTTGATCGTATCGCTCCGCGCGAGCGTGTCGGCGCTCGACACCACGGCGGGCGGCGCGACCACGTCGACCGTGTCGGTCAGCGTCGCGATCGCGAGATCGATCGGTACGTCGACCGCCTTGCCCGCGACGGCTGTCGTCGTCACCGAGAGCGTCGTGAACCCGTCGAGCGAGGCGACGACGCGATACTGGCCCTCGGGCACACGGTCGACGTGAAAGTGACCGTCGCCTTCGGACATCAGCGACATGAACTCGCGGTTGTCCACCGTGATGACGACGACTTTCACGCCCGGCAGCCGCACGGTCCCGTTCAGCGTCGTGACGACGCCGTCGAGTGCGCCGGACGCCGGTGGCCGCCCCTGGGCGTCCGCACGCGCCATGCCGGCGCACACGACGACACCCAGCACGACGGCCGGGACAGCGCGTCGAAGGAGTGCAAACAGCCGCGTCACCTGTCAGTTTCCGTGGATATGGCCATTGTGGTCCGAGGCCGTGCGGATTTTCAAGGTGGCGCGCTGGAGAAAGCGCGCGGTCAGTTCGGGCGGCGGCAGGTCGACGCGGCCGATGCCCGGCTGATTGCCGCGCTCGACGTCGACGACGAGCATCGCCGGCGCCTGCGTCTGAAAGAACGACGGCAGCGCGTCCGCGAGCGCACGCTCGTCGCGCGCGCGCGCGACCGATCGGTACCCCGCCGCGCGCGCCACCGCGTCGAGCGGCACGCGGTCCGAGATCGTGCGCTGGTCGCCCGTGGATCCGTGCGCCGCGTTGTCGAAGACGACATGGTAGAAGTTGGACGGGGCCGCGGCCGCGACGCTGGCGAGCGTGCCCAGGTTCATCAGCACGTTCCCGTCGCCGTCGAAGACGACCACGGTCCGCGAGGGCTGCACCAGCGCGAGCCCGAGACCAATAGACGAGGCCAGCCCCATCGAGCCGATCATGTAGAACCGCGACGGCGCGTCCGCGTGGGTGTAGAGCTCGCGTCCGATCATGCCGTTGCAGACGACGATCAGGCAGCCGGGGTCGAGCGCGTCGGCGACACGCGCGACGGCGAAAGCGCGTTTCATGACTGCAGCCGTCCCTTGCCGACGACGAGTGCGACCGGCTTGTGCGTCTCGCGCATCGTGCGCGTCAGCGCCTCGACGTCCTGCGCGAGCGTCGACGGATCGAAGATCGCGTACGGGACATGAAGGAGGCGCAGGAACGGTTCCATGACGTCGCCCATGATGAGGTGTTCGGGCGCGTCCTTCCCGCCTTGTCCGCGCCAGGTGACGACGAGCAGCGCCGGAATGTCGTAGATCTGATGGAGCGAGACGAGCGCGTTCACGCTGACGCCGAGCCCGCTGTTCTGCATGAGGACCACGGGCTGCCGTCCGCCGAGATACGCGCCCGCCGCCAGCCCCAACGCCGAATCCTCGCGGACGGCGCTGACGTAGCCGTAGCGCGGCTCCGCGTCGAGGATGCGCGTGACGCCCTCGAAGAGCGAGCACGGAACGCCCGTGAAGAAGTCGTAGCCGTGCCGTTCAAGAAGGTCGAGAAACTGCCGCGAGGGACTACTCAACTTCGGTCCAGGCGCGGCGGTAGTCGTCGAACGTGTCGACTTCGAGCCAGCCCTGGTAGATGCCCACCGAGCCGACGGCGTGGCCGCGGGTGATCACTTCGTGCAGCAGGTCGGTCAGCTTCGCCTTCCGGAGCGAGGGCGATTCATGGAGCGGTGCCGCCTCGCCGCGCTCCCGCAGGTCGCGATAGACCTCGCCGAGAATCTGGCAGCCGCGCGCCGACAGCTTGGCCATGCCGATGAACTCGGCGGTGGCGTCGGCCGGATCCAGCGACTGTCCGATCGCCGCGATCCGCACCGGCTGATCGTCGGCGAGAAACCGGTGATGCCGCCGCGGCGTGGGCGTCTCGATCACCAGATCGGCCGCGGCGCCGTCGCGGCTCGCGCGCGTGTCGGGCCACGAGCGATCGCACACCAGCGCGATGTCCTCCTCGCTCTGCAGGAGGCGGTCGAGAATGTTCCGATCGAACAGGATGTCGCCGTACATCACGATCACCGCGCCGGACAACTCCGCGCCGGCGCGCAGCAGGCTCTCGATCTCGCCGCTTTCCTCGAACGCGTCGTTGTCGTAATACCGCACGTTCGGAATCGTGATCTGCTCTTTCTTGTACCCCCGCACGACCGCAATCGGGCGGACGCCGGCCTGCTGCAACGCGTCGATCTGGCGCTCGAGGATCGGCTTGCCTTTCACCTCGAGCATCGCCTTCGGGCGATCCGAGACGAGCGGCATCAGACGCCGATCGAAGCCCGCGGCCAGAATCACCGCCTTGACCGTGTCGACCTCGGGCGGCAGGTACTCGCGTTCGTCCGCCTTCATCTGGCCGAGGTTCACCAGCCGGTACACTTCGGTGAGCGGGACGATGCGCTCGTCGACCGCGGCCGCGTTGCCGGCCTCGCGCAACGCCTTGAGCGTCTCCTGCGCCGCGCGAATGGACGCGCGCATCCCCTGATTCGCGAAGATGACCATCTTGAAGCCGGCGCGCGCCAGCTCGTCGACGCCCGCGTCCTTGTACGTCGTCGGCACGCAGACGAGCGGCGTCAGCCGATCCCATTCCCCGGCGAACCGCGCGACTTCGTCCGCGGTGCCGTGCTTGGAGTGGATCAAGACGGCGTCCGCGCCGGCGTCGGCATACGCACGGCCGCGGCGCAGCGCTTCATCCATGCCCCAGCCGGCAATCAACGCCTCGGTCCGCGCGATCACGACGAAATCGCGCGACGCGGCCTCGACCGCGGCGCGAATCTTCAGGACCTGCTCGTCGGTGTCGGTGAGCAGCCGCTTCACGCCGCCGTAGAAGCTGCACCGCTTCGGGAAAACGTTGTCTTCGAGGCACAGGCCCGCGATGCCGGCCGCTTCGAACGCGCGCACGGTCCGGATGGCATTGATCGAATTGCCGAACCCCGTGTCGCAGTCCGCGATGACCGGAATGCTCACCGCGTCGTTCATCACGCGAGCCGCGTCGAGCGTCTCGGTCATTGTCAGGATGCTGGCGTCCGGCACGCCGTAGCTCGCGCTGATCTCGAAGCCGCTCGCCCAGACGCCGTCGAAGCCGGCTTCCTCGACCAGCCGCGCGGTCAGTCCGTCGTGCGCGCCCGCAAGCACGATCGGTCCGGGCTTCGCGAGAAGGCGCCGGAGCGCCGCCGCCTTTGAACGATTCGGTGTCGCGCGGTCAGTCATCGTGAAACTCCGACGATACCACAGTCGCGCTTTGATAAAGTAGCGGCACGTTGCTGCAGATACAGCCGGTCCGCGGCCGCCGCGCGTTCCGCGAGTTCATCGATTACGCCTACGAGCGCAACGCCGCCGATCCGCACTGGATTCCGCCGCTGCGGCTGTCCGAGCACGAGCGGCTCACGCCGGCCAAGAATCCGTTCTTCGCTCACGCCGCGGTCGAGCTCTTTCTCGCAAGGCGCGACGATCGCGACCATGCCATTGTGGGACGCGTGGCGGCCATCGACGATCGGCTGCACAACGATACCCATCGCGACAACGTGGCGATGTTCGGCTTCTTCGAGGCCGAAGACGCCGAGGCGGCGCGCGCGCTGCTGACCGCGGCCGAGGCGTGGGCGACCTCGCGCGGCCGGAGTCGCGTGCGAGGGCCGATCAACCCGTCGCTCAACGAGAGCTGCGGTCTGCTCGTCGACGGCTTCGACACCGACTCGATGCTGCTGATGCCGCACAACCCGCCCGAGTACGCGACGTTCATCGAGTCGGCGGGCTACCGAAAGGTGAAAGACCTGTACGCGTGGCTGTACGACATCGCGGGCGAGACGCCTCCCCTCATCACGCGGCTCGCGACGCGGACCCGCGACCGACTGGGCCTCGCGATGCGGCCGTTGGCGCTCTCCGAGTTCACGCGTGAAGTGGAACGTCTGCGCGTGATCTACTGCGGCGCGTGGGAGCGCAACTGGGGATTCGTGCCGCCCACGCCCGAAGAGTTCCGGCGCCTGGCGACGGAGCTCAAACCGATCTTCGATCCGCGCTGCGCCGTCTGCGCCGCCGTCGACGGCCGCATGGTGGCCTGCGCGGTCGCGGTCCCGGACATCAATCAGGCGTTGAAGGGCACCAACGGCCGCCTGTTCCCGCTGGGATTGTTCCGGCTTCTGAACCGCGGCCGGTACATCACGCAGATGCGGCTGCTGCTCTTGGGCGTGGCGCCCGAATATCGCGCGCTGGGGCTGTATCCCTTGCTCCTGTTCGAGCTGCACCGTCAAGTGCTCGGCGGACCGTACAGGCGCGTCGAGTTCTCGTGGGTGCTCGAGGACAACCGCGACATCAACCAGCCGGCCGAGCAGGCGGGCGCGCGCCGTTACAAGACGTACCGGATCTACGAGAAAGCACTCGGATAAACCGCGGAGGACACGGAACGCTTCCCTCTTTGATCGGCACCAGACGAACGACGATGAACGCAGAGACCGCTGAGAGCGCAGAGACGAAGGCGGATGATGCCACCGAGACTCGGAGACGCCGAGTTAGGACCTCGGTCGATCGTGTTCGACGCGAAGCGGCCCCGCGTCGAACATCTCCGTGTCTCCGCGTCTCTGTGGCTCATTTCTCTTCGTTCTTCTTCGTGTCCTCCGTCTCCTCCGCGTCCTCTGTAGTTACCTTCTTCTGCGGGCTCAGCGTGTTCCGCGGTTATCGTCGTCAGCCCACACGCCTACCGCTCGAAGCGGACCTGCAGCCGGGCGCCGCGGCTCTCCGAGTTGTAGAACGTGCCGAAGGCCGGGGAGTTCGTGTTGGCCTGCACGTCGACCGGCAGGAACGCGCCGAGGATATTGGTCACGCGGATCCCGACCCACGGCTGAAATCGCAGCACCTTGATCCGGCGCTCGAGGCCAAGCTCCAGGCGCGCCGAGGTCGGAAAGCGGAGGTCGTTGCGGGGGCCGACGAAATCCAGCATCTCGTTGACGATCGAGTACGGCACGCCTGTCCGCCAGTCGAAGACGCCGAGCAGCAGCCAGCGTGGCGCCGGCATCAGGCGGCCGCGCACGAACAACCGGTGCGGGACGTCAGCGTTCAACGGCGCGTACGCGTTGGCGCCGATGACCTGCGCCAACACGGTGTCGTAGAAATTCGTGAGCACGTTCAGGTCGCCCTGCGCCGAGGACCGCACGTACGACACGTCCACGTCCGCGAACGCGCTGCGCGTGAAATGCACGCCAACGTCCGCGGCGCGGTAGCTCGATCGTCCGTCGCTCGACAACAGCAATCCGGCACCCGACGCCGTCGCGAAGGGCGCGACGATCAGCTCGCGCCGCCCCTCTCGCTGCAAGACGCCGGCGTGGAGCGCCCAGCGATCGTTCAGCCGCAAGTCGTAGCCGACATCCCACGTCCGGCTCCGGGGCGTGTCGAGATCCGGCGCCGTGACGCGCGCCACCGGCGCGGCGGGTCCGAGCGGCGAGACGCCATCGGCGGCGAATCGAGTATCGGTCGCACGCTCGAACGTCTCGAAGGCGCCCGCGACCGCCGGCGTCCGCTCGTAGAACAGCCCCCAGCCCCCGCGCAGCACGGCGCTGCCCGACTCCGTCAGCAGCACGGCGGTCCCGAGACGCGGTGACAGGTTGACGTCACCGAGGATGCCGTCGCGATCGATCCGGCCGCCGAATTCGACATACCAGCGCGGGTGCAGCTGCACGCGATCCTGCGCGAACACGGCCGCCTCCGTGCTCGACACCGACTGAACGGTCGGCGCCGAGAAGTCCAGGCGCCGCGCGGGCGTGCCGTCGGCGCGCTCGATCACCACGGGCCGGCTCTCGCTCGTGCCGTCGTACTGCGTGCGCAGCACGTCGACACCCACCTTGAACAGGTGGAGGCCGCCGGGCCCTTCGCGATGCGCGGTCACGACGTTGACCAGCTGGTACGACGTCGAGTTGCGGTGCTGGCGATTGAAGAAATTGCCGAGCGTCGTATCCGGCTGCAGTTCCATCGGCGCGGTCTCCTGCGGGATCACGTCAGTCCGCGACTGGTACACCTGCAGCGTCGTCTCACTCACCGTCCTGTCGGTCCACAGCGCGCGCTCGGTGACGGCGGCCTGCTTCCCGAAGATGTGAAAGTCCACCGTGGCGTCGGGCGGTGTGAACGTGCCGAGCGTCGCGAACGTCGACGCGCTCGGAAACAGCCCGACGGTCGCGCTCAGCACATGCCGCGGCGAGACGTTCGCGTCCACCCGGGTGAACGAGCTCATGGACGTCGAGACGCGCTGCTCATTCTCGGGCCGGCTTGGCACATCGCCCGTGCTGTAGCGGAACTGCCCGGTCTGCTCGAGAAACAGCCGATCCTTTATTAAGGGGCCCCCGGTGGCAAACCGCGGGCCGAATGCGTCGATGCGGGTGAAGCTGAACTCTCCGCGCCGGTTTCGAAACGTGGGACCGAAGCGGTTGATCCTGAATTTCCACTGATCCTTGGCGCGGCGCGTCTGAATGACGACGAGGCCTGAGGAGAACCGGCCGTACTCGACGGCGTAGGGATTCGGCAGCACCGTGACCGAATCAATCGCATCGTCGGGCAGCGACACCTGCGCGATGGCGGATGCCGGATCGACCAGCGTCGCGGCGCCCAACTGCACACCCGCCTGGTTCGGCCGGCCGCCTTTGATGCTGATGCCGCTTGGCAGCGTGACGACCGAGGCGAGCATGCGCACGGCGCCTTGAAACCCGGTGCCCGGCACGAACTGATCGAGCTCGCGGCTCGCAATCGCCTCTACCGTCGCCAGCGTATCGCCGCTCGAGACGGCGGCGGTCGTCCCCACCACATCGATCGTGTCCGAGAAGGTGCCGATCGGCAGATCGATCGTCACCGCCGTCGGCCCTCGGTCGCTCACGACGGCCGGCTCGGTGGTCGTCTCGAAACCCTCGAGAGCCGCCATCACGCGATACGTCCCCGCGGCGAGCCCCGCGACGCGAAACCGGCCGTCGCCGTCGCTCACCACGGTCGCCACGATCCGGCCCGTCGCGTCGATGACGACAACGCTGGCGCCGACGAGCGGCGTCGTGTGCTGTGTCGAGGTGGCGCCTTCGATGACGCTGAGAGGAACCTGCGCCATCGCGCGAGGAGACCACGCGCCGAGAAGCGCACCGAGCACCAGGGGAAGACGCCAGCGTACGCGGTTCATCGCGCGTCCCGCAGCACCTGCAGCCTGGGCCACACCACGCGGGACACGCGGGCGAAGTGCCGCTCGTCGTCGATCTCGCCCCACACAAGATCCGGCACCAAGAGCGTGGCGATCGCGCGCGTGACGCCCACGGCCACCAGCGCGCCGGTCTCGTAGTCCATGCGCTCGTGGCCGGACGCCGCGACGAATTCGGCGAAGGCGCGGAGCATCAACTGGGCGCCGGGTGCGGACAGACGCGTGATGCCGACGAACTCGCCCGCAATGCTGGGCAGATCGGCCGCGCGTTTGCTCATCGTCTCGAGGCGTCCCTCGGGCGCGCACACCCAGACCTCATCACCGGCGCCGGTCGGCCCGGAGAGGAGCGTGGCGTCGGGGGAAGAGGACGCCAGGATTGGCGTCAAGGCTCGCGGTTCGTACACGATGTCGCTTTCCAGCACGAGGACGTCGCACGCGGCTTCGTCGCCCGGGTCCAGCGCACGCGCCAGCGACGCCATGCTCCCGGCCGTGGCAAAACGCTCGTTGAGAACGATCCGTACTCCGGGACGCCGCGCCGCGAACCGCTCGTACTGGTCGGCGCAGTAGCCGGCCACGATGGTCACCTCGTCTATGCCGGCGTCGCGGAGGTTCCGGACCGATCGGCCCACCAGCGTCTCGCCGTCGATCTCGATCAGTCCCTTCGGTCGCGCGTCGACCACCGATCGCAGACGCATGCCCATTCCCGCGGCGAGAATGATCGCACGACAATCACGCGCGACCAATCGCCACCCCTAGGCAGCGGACGAAGCGTCGATAATCATCTTCGCGCACGGCGCCCATGGTCGCCACGCGGAACAGCGTCGCCGCCAGCGGTCCCTGTCCGGCGTAGATGACGAAGCCGTCGCGCTTGAGCGCGTCGTGGAGCGCGGGATAGCCGAGCTGGCGCGGGAGCGCAATCGCGGTCAGGGTCGTGGAGCGCAGCGCGGGCGGCAGCAGCAGATCGAGGCCCAGCGCCGCGACCCCGTCGCGCACGATCGCCGACGCGCGCCGGTAGCGCGCGACGCGGCCTTCGACGGTCTCGTCCACCAGTTCGTCGAGCGCGGCCCGCAGCGCATACGCGACCTGCACCGCCGGCGTGAACGGCGTCGATCGTTTTTCCTGGTCGGCATGATGTCTCGGCAGGTGCAGGTACAACGTCCGCTCGGGGTAGCCGCGCATCGCGTCCATGAACTCGCGCCGGACCAGCGCGAAGGACAGGCCGGGCAAACCCTGCACGCACTTGTTCGCAGTGCAGGCGACGGCATCGGGCGCCAGCGCCGTGAAGTCGAAGGACTCGCCGGCCAAGGCGCTGACGGCGTCCACAAGCACACGCGTCCCGTTCCGCCGGCAGAGCGCCGCGACCGGCGCCAGATCGTTCAGCAGGCCTGTCGTCGTTTCATGGTGCACGATGGCCAGCGCGTCGTAGCGCGTGCGTGCGAGGCGCGTCGCCAGCGCGTCAAGCGGCGGACGCTCCATCGGCGAACACTCGAGGACGTCGTGCGCGATGCCGTGCACGCGGGCGATGCGCGCGATCCGTTCGCCGTACACGCCGTTCTGGACGACGAGCAGCCGCCCGCCCTCGGGGACGGCCGAGCTCGTCATCGCTTCCACCATCGCCGTGCCGCTGCCGGTCAGCAGCACGGAGGTGTACTCACCGGCCGGCGCGCGAAAGGCCTGGAGCAAGCGCTGGCGAATGCCGTCCTGCAAATCGAAGAACTCGGGCTCGCGATGACACAGATCCGGCCCGGCCAGCGCCTCGCGTACACGCGGGCTGACGTTCACGGGACCGGGATTCAGCAGAACGGTCTTCACGGAGCGCTCGAAACCTATCACAGCCGCGTCACACGCCGGCAGCGAGCACGACGACCCAGATCGCGAGCGCGAGCGCCGCGCCGGCCACGACGTCGACGGCATAGTGATATCGGCCGACAATGCAGGCCACGCTGATGCTCACGGCCAACCCGAGCAGGATAGCGCCGGCCACGGGCATCGCACCGATGACCGCAAACGCGACCGCGAGCGAACCCGCCACGTGGCCGCTCGGAAACGTGTTCGCGCGAATGGTGAACGTGCTGACCATGTCGGACGC
Organism: Acidobacteriota bacterium; assembly: GCA_016195295.1. Classification (GTDB taxonomy): domain Bacteria; phylum Acidobacteriota; class Vicinamibacteria; order Vicinamibacterales; family CAVVIG01; genus SRVP-36. The sequence goes on along the minus strand of JACPZV010000357.1, from coordinate 3,805 downwards.
GAGCTGGTGAATCGCGCGGTCGCGCTGCGCCGCGCGCCGCTCGATCGCCCACGGCGGTCGCGTCTGAATGAGGCTCAGCGGCGCGAACGCCGCGAACTCCGCGGCGATCACCATTGTCCAGTAGCGATCCGCCATGGCCGCCCGGCCGGCCCACGCGAGCGCGGCGAAGCCCGCCGGGATCAACAGAAAGCATCCGAGGTAGACAACCTCGAGATAGGCGAGCAGCGGCCGTGGCCAGCGTACGAAGCGTGTCGTGGGATCGCCCAGCAGCCGGTGGTCCCACGCCATCAGCCACGCCTCGAACGCCGGCGAGGAGCCCACGAAGAATCGTCCGGACAGGTAGTAGCCCGCGAGAATCACACCCGCCGGCGCCCAGTCCCGGACGACGCGACTGGCGTGACCCGGCAACGCCAGCAACGCGACGCACATCGCGACGCCGAGGAGTGTGGCCTGCGCGCGGCGCGATGCGGGCAGCGGGCGCACCCACGCCGCCACGGTCATCGCGCCGAAATACGCTGCGGCGAGCTCCTCCGAGAAACGCACGGTGTCGAACCCCTCGTGATGCTAACGTATGTCGCGTGCCAGCCGCCGATTACATCCGGGTCGAGCATCCCGAGCCGCACGTGTCACGCGGGCGGGAGATGCTCGCCGTGTATCCGGAGCTGCGCGCGCTCGCCGGCCCGCAGCCGGCCAGCGCGGCATGGATCGCGATGCTCGTGGCGGCGCAAATGGGACTCGCGCTCGCGCTCGGCGATCGATCGTGGCACATCTGGTTGCCGGTGGCCTACATCATCGGCGCCACGATCGATCACGCGCTGTGGGTGCTCATTCACGAGTGCGCGCACAATCTCATCTTCCAGGCGCGACTGGGCAATCGCGTCGCGGCGCTGACTGCCAATCTGCCGCTCGTGTTTCCCGCGGCGATGTCGTTCTGCAAGTACCACCTGCTCCACCATCGCCACATGGGCGAGATCGAATTGGACGCGGACATCGCCGGTCCCACTGAAGCGCGCGTGGTCGGTCGCTCGTCTTTGCTCAAAACGCTGTGGCTCGCCGGCTTCGTCCTCGTGGTCGGGACGTTGCGTCCGCGTCGTTTGACTCGCGTGCCGTTCGTGGATCGATGGACCACGATCAACATGCTCGTGCAGGTGGCGGCCATGACCGCGCTGGTCGCGTGGGCCGGGTGGGCGCCGATGAAGTACCTCGTCGCCTCGTCCGTCCTCGCGATCGGCTTCCACCCGCTGGGCGCGCGCTGGATTCAGGAGCACTACGTGTTCTCGCCCGGCCAGGAGACGTATTCCTACTACGGGCCGCTCAACCGCGTGTCGTTCAACGGCGGTTATCACAACGAGCATCACGATCTCGTGGCCGTTCCGTGGTCGCGCCTGCCGCGCATTCGCGCGATCGCGCCCGAGTTTTACGACGGCCTGCAGTCGCACGGCTCGTGGACCGCGCTGCTCGTGGCGTTCCTGCGCGATCGCGACGTGACGCTCTTCAGCCGCGTCGTCCGTTCGCCGCGCGGCGCGCGCGCGCGCGAGCCGTGATTCGGCGCGTCGCGATCACCGGCGCGACCGGGTTCATCGGCCGCCACCTCACGGCTCACCTCGCGTCTCGCGGCATCAGCGTCCAGGCCATTCAGCGACCCGAGTCCCGGCGGACGGCGCCGGAAGGCGCGACGGTGGTCCGCGCCCGGCTCGACGCCGCGTCGCTCGCGCCGGCCTTTGCCGGTGTCGACGCGGTCGTGCACCTGGCGGGTGTCGTGTCGTCGACGCGCGAACGGGAGTTCTTCGACGTCAACGTCGAGGGCACGCGCGCCGTCGCCGCCGCCGCGCGGGCCGCGGACGTCCGCGTGATTCACGTGTCGAGCCTCGCCGCGGCCGGCCCGGCGTCTCCAACGGCGCCGCGCACCGAGGAGGATCCGCCGCGCCCGGTGACGCCGTACGGCCGGAGCAAGCTCGAAGGCGAGCGCGTGCTCGCCGCGGACGCCACGCTGCGCTGGACCATCCTGCGGCCGGGCGTCGTCTACGGGCCCGGCGATCGCGCGATGCTGCCGCTCTTCGCGCTCGCCACGCGGGGCGTGCTCCCGCTCGTGGGACGCGCGACGGCGGCGTACACGTTCGTCTACGTCGACGACCTTGTCTCGTCGATCGTCGCCGCCCTCGACGCCGAGCCCGATCGCCACACGCTGTTTGTCGGTCACCCGCAACCCGTCGCGGCGCGCCACCTCCTCGAAGGCATCCGGTCGGCTCTCGGTCGCGCCGCCGTGATCGTGCCGGTGCCGATGGCCCTCACGCGTCTCGCGGCCCTGGCCGGAGACGTGGGCGGCGCGATCCTCGGCCGTCCGCTGACGATGAACAGTTCGCGCTACGTGGAACTCGCGGCGGAAGGATTTGTGTGTCGCGTCGATCGACTGCGCGAGCGGCTGGGCATCGTCGCGCAAACGGATCTGAGCGCCGGGCTCACGCGAACCGCGGCGTGGTATCGGAAGAACGGATGGTTGTAATTCCCGCGTCAGGAGACCGCGACGCGGGTCACGCCGAGTTCCGCGCCGACCCGGCCAAGAACGTCGAGCGCGCGGGCGATGTGCTCGGGCGTGTGCGCTGCCGAGCAGCTCGCGCGCAGCACGCACTCGTCGACGGGACACCCGGGCGGCACGATGAGATTCACGTAGAGGCCTTCGGCCAGCAGGCGCTGCCACAAGGCAATCGTGCGCGCTTCGTCGCCCGTCACGATCGGAACGATTGGCGATTCGGTGTCGCCGATGACGTAGCCGATCTCGCGCAGGCCCTGCCGGAGCCGCCGCACGTTCATCCACAGCTGCTCGCGCAGCTCCGGGCAGCGTCGCACGACCTCGACGGCGGCGCGCACGCCCGCGATGTTCGACGGCGACCCCGAGGCCGTGAACACGTAAGCCCGCGCCAGGAAGTGGAGCGCTTTCAGTTCCGGGTGATCGGACACGCACATGCCGCCGATCCCGGCGAGTGATTTCGAGAACGTGCCGACGATGAAATCCACCTGCTCGAGCACGCCCTGCGCTTCCGCGCAGCCCAAGCCGTTTGGCCCATAAGTACCGAGCGAGTGCGCTTCATCCACGAGCAGGTAGGCCCCGTGCGCCTTGCACACCTCGACGATGTCGCCGAGCGGCGCGACGTCGCCGCGAATCGAATAGAGCCCCTCAACGACGACCAGGCGGTTCCGTCCCGTGCCGCCCAGCCGTTCGAGCTTCTTGCGCAGGCTTTCGGGGGAGTTGTGCCGGAAGCCAATCACCTGCGCCGGCGTCTGGCGAGTCGCGTCGTAGATGCTGGCGTGGCTATCGCCGTCGATGAGGACGACGTCGCCGGGCCCGCACAAGCCGCCCACGAGCGACAGGTTCGCTTGATAGCCCGTGCTAAAGATGATGGCGTGCCGCTTGCCGAACCACTCGGCGAACTGGCGCTCGAGGTTCTCGTGGATCGCGAGCGTGCCATTGGCGGTGCGCGACCCGGTCGTGCCCGTGCCGTACTCTCTGACCGCCCGGCACGCCGCGTCGACGACCTCCGGATGCAGCGTGAGGCCCAGGTAGTTGTTGGAGCCGAACATGAGCGTCGGCCGGCCGTCGACGACGACTTCGCAGGGGCCCACCACGCGGTCGATGACCGTCTGGCCGGGCAGCGCGCCCTCGTCGGCGAATCTCGCCGTCCGAGATTCGACCGCCCGCAGCTTGTCGAGTAGATCCATCGAACCTACACCCTCAGCCCTTCGCCCACCAGCTCGCCACGCTCGTAGCGCGCCTTGGTTGCCGCGCGCTGCACTTTGCCGCTCGTCG
>JACPZV010000356.1 GCA_016195295.1 Acidobacteriota bacterium | reverse complement strand
TACCCGACTGCTTCCGGATCTGTACCCCGATCGCGGGCGTGCCGCTCAGGCGCGTCGAGTTGCGGATTTCCTGGACGCTGTCCTGGACGCGGCCGACATCCCCGAAGGTAATGACCGATCCGTCCGCGCGATAGGAGATGACGATGCGGCTGAAGTCCTCGACGTTCTTGATGCGCCCCATCGTCCGGAGCGCGACATCGGCGGGACCCGCGGTGAACTGGCCTCCGGGAATCTCGACGTTCTGCCGCTGCACGGCGTTGCGCACCTGGTCGACGGTCAGCCCGTAGGCGTTCAGGCGATCGGCGTTGAGCATCAGCTGGATTTCGCGCTTCCGCTCGCCGTTGTAGCCGACCGAGCCGACGTCCTTGACGGTCTCGAGCTCCTGCTTGACCCGCTTTTCCGTGATCTCCGTGATCTCCTTCGGCGCGCGTGGACCGTAGACCGCAAAGCCGAAGATCGGTTGCGCATCCGGATCCATCTTCGTGATCTGCAGGGGCCGCGTGTCGCGCGGGAACTGATTGACGATCTGGGCGAGCTTGTCGCGCACGTCCTGGGTCGCCGCCTCGATCTCGCGCTCCAGCGTGAACATAATCGTCACGCGCGAGTTGCCCTGATCCGATGAGGCGCGCAGCTCGTCGATGCCGCTGATCGTGTTGACCGCCTCTTCGATGCGCTTGGTGATCGTGGTTTCGATCTCCTCGGCGCTCGCGCCCGGCAGGTTGGCCTGCACCGAGACGACCGGCGCGTCGGTCTTCGGCATGAGATCGAGGCCGAGCGACGAGTACGAGACGGCACCGAGCACGATGAGCGCCGCCGTCATCATGATGGCGAAGACCGGACGTCTGACGCTGATTTCTGCGAGCTGCATTAGCGTGCTCCCTCACGGCCGCCCCGGCGGCCACGCCCTGCGGTGTCGTCGCCCGGCTGTCCCACCCGTACGCCAGTCGCGAGCTGGCTGAGATTGCTCGTCGCCAGCGTCTCGGTGCCCTTCAGCCCCTCGACGATCTCGACCAGTTTGCCCGCGCGCGCCCCGAGCGTCACCTGCTGCTGCCGCGCCGTGCCGTTCTCGATGACGTAAACGGTCGAGACCCCGGCCAGCGTGGAGATGGTGTCCTCCGGCGCCGCCATGACGGAGGAATCCATTCGCGTTTGCACCACACCCTTGGCGAAGAATCCCGGTTTGAGCTGTCGATCCATGTTCTCGACGATGGCTTCGACGGGGAACGTGCGCGTCGCCTGATCGACGGCCGGGCTGACGTAGGCGATCCGTCCGGTGAACTTCCGATCGGGGAAGGCTTCCACGAAAAACTCGACGGCCTGACCAACCCGGATGAGGCTGGCGTGCTTTTCCTGGATCGCCGTCTTGAGCTTGAGCGGATGCATCTGGACGATGGTGGCGACCGGCGTGTTTTCCCTGATGTACTCCCCCGGCTGTACCAACCGCTCCGCCACGGAGCCGGCGACCGGCGCCTTCACGACGGCGTCGCCGAGCTTTTTTTGTGCGAGCTCGAATGCCGCGCGCCGATCCTGCAGGCTGGCCTTTAGGCTTCGCACCGTGTCGATGGCGGCTTGAAAGTTCGCGTCCGTGACCTTGAGCCGTGTCTCGGCGGTATCGCGGTCGACCTGCGACAGCAGGCCGCGACCGTTTAACTGCTGTGCGCGCGCAAACGCCGCGCGCGCGTCGTCGCGGTTCGCGATCGCCTGCCGGACCGAGGCTATCTGTTCGTCGGGCGGCGGCTGACGATTCTGTGAGCGATCGATGCCCAGCTGGGCTTCGACCTGGCGCAGCGCGCTTTCCGCCCGGTCCAGCGCAAGTTGCAGTTCCCGCGGATCGAGGCGGACCAGGACGTCGCCGGCCTTGACCTCCGAGCCGAGCTGCACGGGGACATCGCGGATGATGCCGGCCACTTCGCTGCTGATCTTCGCCTGATCGGGCGAGAGCAGGGTGCCTGCGAGGTCGACCTGCCGCTGCACGGAGATGCGCTGCACGGTCGTGGTCTGCACGGCGACGGTCTGTCCGCCGCGACCGCGTCCGCCCGCAGGCCCGCCAGCGGTGGCGGGGCGGGCGCTTTGCCCGGACATTCTGTCGCATCCGAGCGCGAGGGCCGCCGGGATGAGAGCGAGAAGCGAAAGTGTTCGCACGGGGTCCTTATGATTCATCGCGATGGCTGTCAAGGTGTCGTGAAATTCTGTTTAGCGTTTCCTTATCCGACGAGCACACGGCCGCCGCTCTGCCACCCGTCAGGGGATTAGGCGCGGCCGCGGTTGCCTTCGATGTTCTGAAGGCCGATGGTTGACTCAGCCGGCACTCCGTGCACGTCCAGAGGCGACGTGACCGGGGCGCGCCGGCGCGCCAGCCTCTGGCGCGCGCTCTCGATGTACACGTAATAGACCGGCGTAATGTACAGCGTCAACAACTGCGACACGAGGAGGCCGCCGACGACCGCCAGCCCGAGCGGACGGCGGGATTCGGCGCCGGCGCCCAGGCCGAACGCGATCGGCAACGTCCCGACGAGTGCCGACATCGTCGTCATCATGATCGGGCGGAAGCGCACGAGGCAGGCCTCGTGAATCGCCTCGCGCGGGCTCTTGCCGTGCTGGCGCTGCGCCTCGACGGCGAAGTCCACCATCATGATGCCGTTCTTCTTCACGAGCCCGACGAGCATGATCACGCCGACGAACGCGTAGAGGCTCAGTTCGGTCTTGAAGATCAGCAGCGTGAGCAGCGCGCCAAAGCCGGCCGCCGGCAGCCCCGAGAGAATCGTCAACGGGTGCGTGAAGCTCTCGTACAGAATGCCGAGCACGATGTAGATCACGACGATCGCCATCACGAGAATGAGGCCCAGGCCCTTCAGTGAGTCCTGGAAGGCCTGCGCCGTGCCCTGAAACGTCGTCGAGATGGTCGAGGGCACGGTCGCCGCTGCGGTCTCCTTGATCGCGTCCACGGCGTCGCCCAGTGCGTACCCGGGTTTCAGATTGAAGGAAATCGTGACCGACGGAAGCTGTCCCGTGTGGGCGATGACCGACGGTCCGACGTTGGTGCGCACACGAGCCACCGTCTCGAGCGGAATCAGGCGGCCGCTGCTCGATCGCACGTACAGCATCGAAAGCGCCGCCGGAGTGTTCTGGAACTGCGGCGCGACCTGCATGATCACCTGATACTGGTTGTTCGGCGCGTAGATCTGCGACACCTGCCGCGTGCCGTACGCGTTGTACAGCGCCGTCTCCACCTGGCTGACTGTGAGGCCGAGCGTGGAAATCTTGTCGCGGTCTATGTCGACGCGAACCTGCGGGTTCTTGATCTGCAGGTCGGTGTTGACGTCCTCGAGGCCCGGGAGCTCCCGCAGCTTCGTCTCGATCACCGGTGCCCAGCGGTACAGCTCTTCCGTGTCCGTGTCCTGCAACGTGAACTGGTACAGGCTGCGCGCGCCGCCCTGGCCGCCGAGGTTGATGGGCGGCTGGTTCACCATGAACACGCGGATGCCCGGCACCTGCGACAGTTTGGGCCGCAACTCGGCGATGATCTGATCGACGCTCAGCTTCCGCTCGGAGCGCGGCTTCAGATCGATCGAGATTTGTCCCGAGTTGAGGGCACCGCCGCGCGGCCCGCCTCCAGCATTGTTGCTGAACGCCAGAATGTTCGGGTCCTTCGCCACAATGTCGGCGACCTGCAGCTGGTGCCGGACCATCTCGTCGAACCCGATGCCCTGAATCGCCTCGGTGCTGATGTTGAACCGTCCTTGATCCTCACTGGGCAGGAAGCCCTTGGGCACCACGGCGAAGAGGTAGGCCGTGCCGACCAGCAGCGCGATGGAGATCGCCATCGTCACGGGGTGGTACCGGAGGCTGGCCCGCAGCGTCCAATCGTAGAGCCGCAGCCAGGCGGCGAACACGCGCTCGGTCGCGTTGTAGAACCGTCCGTGTTTCTGCGCGTGCGGCGGCTTCAGGAAGCGGCTGCACAGCATCGGCGTCAGGCTGACGGAGACGAAACCGGACACCAGAATGGCGACGCCGATGGTCACGGCGAATTCGTGCAGGAGCCGTCCGACGACGCCGCCCATGAAGAGCACCGGGATGAACACCGCGGCCAGCGACAGTGTCATGGACACGATCGTGAACGCCACTTCTTTCGATCCGTCGAAGGCCGCCTCCATGGGCGACTTGCCCATTTCCATGTGCCGGACGATGTTCTCCAGCATCACGATCGTGTTATCGACGACGAAGGCGACGCAGAGGGTGAGGGCCATGAGCGAGAGGTTGTCCAGGCTGTAGTCGAGCAGGTACATCACCGAGAAGGTCGCGACGATGGACGCCGGCAACGCCAGGCCCGGAATGATGGTGGCCGAGACGTTCCTGAGGAACAGGAAGATCACGAACACGACGAGGACGGCCGTGAGCAGCAGCGTGTACTTCACGTCGCGGATGGACTCGCGGATCGCGACTGACCGATCGGTCCGGATGTCGAGCGAAACCGCGGCCGGGAGCTGCTCGCGGAACGCCGGCAGCAGCTGCTTGACCGCATCCACCACCGCCACCACGTTGGTGCCGGGCTGCTTCTGGATCGCCAGGTAGATGGTGCGCTGGCCCATATACCACGCCGCCGACTTGTCGTTCTCGATCCCGTCGAAGACGTGCGCGACCTCGTCGAGGTGGACCGGGTTCCCGTTGCGGTACGCGATGATCATCGGGCCGTAGGCGGAGGCACGCAGCAACTGGCCGTTGGCGAGCACCGTGAACGTCTGCTGCGCGCCGTACATCGTCCCGGTGGGCAGCGAGACGTTGGCGCTCTGGATGGCGCTGGCCACCTCGTCGATGCCGATTCCGTGCGCTGACAGCTGCCGCGGATCGAGGTCGACGCGCACGGCGTACTTCGCCGCGCCGAAGACCTGGACCTGCGCGACGCCGCTCACCATCGAAATACGTTGGGCCATCGTGGACTCCGCGTACTCGTCGATCACGGGCAGCGGCAGCGTCGCCGAGCGCAGGACCAGGAAGAGCACGGGCTGGTCGCCGGGGTTCACTTTCTGGTACGACGGCGGCGCCGGCATCTGGGGCGGCAACTGACGGGCCGCCCGCGCGATCATCGCTTGCACGTCCTGAGCGGCGGCGTCGATGTTGCGGCTGAGATCGAACTGCAGCGTGATGTTCGTGCTGCCCTGCGAGCTGGAGGAGTTGATCGCGTTCAGCCCCGCGATCGTCGCGAACTGTTTCTCGAGCGGAAGGGCCACCGCGGACGCCAGCGTTTCGGGGCTCGCGCCGGGCAGGCTCGCGTTCACCTGGATGGTGGGGAAGTCCACCGTCGGCAGGTCGCTCACCGGCAATTGGCGGTAGGACATTACGCCGAACACGATGATGCCCAGCATGATGAGCGTCGTCGTGATCGGGCGCTTGATGAACAGTTCGGCGGGATTCATGGCGTGGCCTTCGCTCCCGGGCCCGACTTCACGCTGACCCGCGTGCCCGGGACCAGTCGCAGTTGGCCGTCCGTCACGACCGTCTCTCCCGCCTTGAGCCCCTGCTGGATGACGGTTTCCGTACCGGTCGCGCGCGCCACGGTGACGTTCCGCAGGTCGGCGGTCTGATCCGACTTGACCACGAACACGTACTGTCCCTGCTGGCCGGTCTGCACGGCCGTGGTCGGCACGATGATCGCGTTCGGATCCGTCGTCAGCGTGACGACGACGTTGACGAATTGTCCGGGCCAGAGCCGCCGATCCTCGTTCGGGAACGTGCCCTTGATCCTGATCGTGCCGGTGGTCGGATCGACCTGGTTGTCGACGAAGGTGATGCGGCCGCTCGCACTCGGACCGGTGTCGGCAGGCGGCCGCGCCTCGACACGGAGCGAGCCCAGGGCCATGTAGCGCTTCAACTCCGGCAGCCGCGCCTCGGGAATCGCGAACGTCACGTAAATCGGCGTCACCTGATTGATCACCACCAGCGGCGCCACGTCGTTCGCACGGACGAGATTCCCTTCGTGCACCATCAGCGCGCCGGTGCGGCCCGCGAGCCGCGACTCGATCGTGGCGTACTGAAGCTGGACCATGGCGT
>JACPZV010000355.1 GCA_016195295.1 Acidobacteriota bacterium | reverse complement strand
GAAGTAGACGGGAATCTTCGTCGCGACCGCGCCCGCGAGAATCTCCGACACGTGCTTGCCGTGGATCGTCACCTGCGTGTCCTGGCCGTCGCTGAAGATGAGCATCAGGTTGCCGGACGCGTCGAGGAAGTCGAACGCCTTGAAGAGATCCACGCTCTGCTCCATCGCGAGCCCGATCGTCGTCCCCTGATCGGGGAACTTCATGAACTCGGTCCAGTCGCCGATGAGCGAGAGGCTGAGCAGGATGTTGTCGTAGTCGGTCGTGAACGGCGTGACGACGTAGGCTTCGTCGCCGAATTCGACCAGGCCGATCAGATCGTGATAGCGGCCGCTGATGCGCTGTCGGATGAAGGTCTCCGCCGCCGCGACCGTCGTGAAAAACGTCGCCTCGTTTGGTGCCTTCGCGTTGAGGTGCGCGGCGGGGAAGCGCGCCATCATGCTCGAGGACGCGTCGATCATGAGCGCGATGCGGCGGCCCGGGAACGCGACGTCCTCGCGCGTGAGCGACGAGTACGGATCCGCGAGCGCCATCACGAAGAACGGCAGCCCGGCGATGAACAGGAGCAGCGCGCCGTGGCGCACGAGGCCGATCCACGACCGGCCGCTCCACTGCAGCACGGCCGGCAGCGCGACTTGCGTCCGTCCGGCCTTGCGCTTCGCGAGCGCCCGGGCGACCAGAATCGTCGTCGACAGGCCGATGAGGACAATCGCCGCGAGCACCGCGACGTCGCGGTGCGTGAACAGCAGATCGGCGGCGCGGAGGTTCCGCCAGTCGTCAAAGGCTTCGCGGAGCAGCGACGGAACTTGGGTTATCGGGACCACGGGCGCGTGTCACCTGCGCTCGCCGCGCGCCGCGCCGCGAGCCGCTTCATCACCCACGTCTGTTCGAGCTTCAGTCGCCCGAGCGACGCCACGCCGCTCGCGAGCGCCTCGTCCAACGCCGCTTCGTCTAGCTTTTCTTCGCGTCCGTACAACGCGGCCGTCATGGCCGACAGCGCGCCGGCCAGCGACTCCAGGCGCTGCGCGCGGCCGGCACCGTTGGTGGAGGCCCCCGCAAGTGCGCGCGCGACGGCCGACTGCGTCATCGATCCCGACACCGCGATGCGCTTGCTCTTCGGCCAGCCGGTGCGCAGGATCAACCGTCCTTCCTCGACCGTGCCCTCGGCGCCGGCGGGCATGTGGCCGACGCGGCCGCCCGCCGCGTACGTGGCGGCCACGCGCAGCGCCGCCAGCGCGCGGCTCACGAGGTCCTCGGTCCAGGCGCCGTCTTCGCGCTGACGCCGGATCGCCGAGAATTCGCGACCCACGCCGCGCAGGATCGCCGCGTCGCCAATCAGCTGTTCTTGGATTTCCACCGGCTTGCGGAACTTCGAGACGACCCGCACGATGGCGAGCAGCGCCAGCAGGCCCGCCAGCGTGAACAGCACGCCGCCCACGACCGTGAACAGGTTGGACCGAAACGCCCGCTGATCGATGTCCGCGAACGTTTCAGCCGACGCGTCGCGGATGTCATTGGCGTCGCTCGGCACGAGCGACAGCACACGGATCGACTGCGCGGGCAGCAGATACGTCTGATCGCGGCCTTCAATCGACGTTTTCTCGCCCACGTGACTCTGGACGCGATAGCCGGAGATCGGCGCCGTGGGATCCGCCGAGCACTTCGAACGGCGCCCACTGCACGACCGACGGCTCGAGCTTCGCTTGGTCCACGACGACCGTCACGGCGTCGGTATCGAGGACGGCGCAGGTCAGGACCGCCGTGAAGATCTCGCCGGCGCGCACCGCGCCCGCGCTCGTGCGCCACCAGCACTGCAGCGGATCGGTTTGGATGGCCTGCGCCGCGGCGCCGGGGACTAATGTCGCGCCGGCCGCGACGAGCGCGAGGATGATGAAGAAGCGGGACACCGTTACCTCCGTTGTAGCGCGGGGCTTTCAGCCCCGCGGACGCGGCCCTCAAAGGGCCGCGCTACATAATCTACGCGGCTTTTCTGAGTCTGCGCTCGGCGATGAACTCGCTGAGGGCAATCGCGGTCTTCTGTTCGTCGACGCCAATCCGCAGGACGTCCATGCCGTTCGTCTTGGCCATTGCGGCCACCTCGTCTTGCCAGGTCCGCGTTCTCGCCGAGAGCGCGCGCAGCGCCTGGCGCGACATCACGCGCGACTTGCCCGTCTCGACGTCGAAGCCTTCAATCCATCCGGCGGAAATGGGCGGCAGGTCGAAGGCGAACGCGGCGTCGATCAGCACGATGAACACGTCGTGCGCCGAGTTCAGGTGGCCAAGCTCGCGCATCACGTGGTCCGCCTCGTCGAAGAGGAAATCCGAAATGACCGGCACCATGGACGTCTTCCGCATGAAGCCGGCGAGCGTCATGCTCAGCGTGTCCGCCGCTTTGAGCGGCTGCACGCCGGTGTGGAACTGGTACGCGTCCAGGCAGTGGATCACCTGGTTCTTGCCGATGCGCGGACGCACGGCCGACAGCTCGTCGAAGCGCGACTCGAACGTGATGAGCCCGAACATGTCCTGAAAAAACACCGCCGACATGCCGATGGTGCCGATGGCGCGGGCGATCGCCGCCGCGATCGGGATGCCGTCGATGCCGCAGCGCGTCGAGAGCGAGGCGTCCGCCACCGTGACGACCGTCGCCGTGCTGCGCTGTTCGAAGTCGCGAACGATCATCGGGCTGAAATTCGTCAGCGTGGACTGCGGCCAGTCGATGGCCGACATGCGGTCGCCGGGCTGCCACTCCCGCAGGCCCACGTAATCGAACCCGGTGCCGTGAAACACGCTGCGGTGCTCGCCGATCGTGAACTCGCGCATCCGGCGGAGGATGAGCAGCTCGATCTCGGTCAGCTCCGAGAGGTTGACGAACGGTTCGACGTCCTGTTCTCGCGTGCGCATGTCGATTTCAGACTTCAGACTTCAGACTTCGCGGAGCGCTCACGGTATCGCAACGCGTTCGACCACGTCCGCGATCACTTTCTCCGTCGTCAGACCGTGGCTGGCCGCGTGCGGGCCGAGCCAGATCCGATGTCCGAGGATGTAGGGCGCGAGATCCTGGATGTCCTCAGGATATACCTCCGTCCGGCGGCGCACGAGCAGCGTCCAGACCTTCGCGAGCCGTGCCCAGCAGATGATGGCGCGCGGCGAGGCGCCGAGATCGACGCCGTGCTCGACGAGGTCCGACGGCGATCGGACGTTCCAGTCCGTCTCCGGGTTGTAAGGCCGTGTCGCGGCGACCAGCCGCTGGATGTAGGTCGCGAGCCGCGGGTGCAGGAACACTTCCTGGCTGATGGCGCCGCGGAGCTGGATGATGCGCTCCTTCGTCATCAGCGCGTCGAGCCGCACGCGCTTGAAGTCGAAATGCACCAGCTTGGCCTCCTCCGCCGGCGGCAGGTACCCGATGTTGACCATGATCGCGAAGCGATCCGTCGCCGCTTCCGACAGCGGGAACGTGCCCTGTCCGAGCTCGACCGGATTCATCGTCGCGATGGCGAAGCTGAACGCCGGCAGCTCGTAGGTCGTCTTGCCGACCGTGACCGTGCGATCCTGCAGGCCTTCGAGAAACGCGCTCTGCGATTTGAGCGGGATGCGGTTGATCTCGTCGAGCAGGATGACCTCGGCTTCCACCAGCGGGCCGAACTCCGTCATCATCTCGCCGGTCGCGGGGTTGATCATCTGGAAGCCGACGACTTCGGTCGGCTGCAGATCCGCGCGGCCTTGGAGCCGGACGAACTTCGCGTTGCTGATCGCCGCGAGGATGACGCCGAAAAACGTCTTGCCGACGCCGGGCACGCCGCGCAGGAGCAGATTGCCGGCGTTGACCTGCCGCTGCTCCTTCTTGTCGTACGACGTCGGGATCTCCGACAACAGCACGATGTTGGCGAGCGCCTTGGCCGTGTCGTACCCGACGAGCGCCTTTCCGCCTTCAGCGACGATCGCTTCGTGGAATCCGATGGCTTGTTCGAGGTCTGGGTGCAATGGGCCTCACATCTTACTTGATAGAATACCGCCCGTGAACAAAGTGCTGGAGCACGCGGAGGCGGCGGTGGCGCGGATTCCAGACGGCGCCACCATCATGATGGGCGGCTTCGGCCTGTGCGGGATCCCGGAACGCCTCATTGCCGCGCTCCACGCGCGCGGCACCCAAGGCCTGACGGTCATCAGCAACAACGCTGGCGTCGACGACTTCGGTATCGGGATTCTGCTCAAAG
>JACPZV010000366.1 GCA_016195295.1 Acidobacteriota bacterium | reverse complement strand
CCGATCACAGCGTCGTGGAAGAAGGCGCGATGGTGGTGGTCACGCTCTTCTGAGGGTGAATTGGGTAAGTGGGTAGTTGGGTAATTGGGTAATTGGCCCGACGCGCTCACCGCCGCCCGATGCGTCGTTCATATTCCAGTTCAAGCACGTCGGCCGTATGCAGGTCGAACGCGGGCGCGCGGCGTTCGTACATGCCTCGAAACTCGCTGTGACACCGGTAGCAGACCGTGAGGTCTTTCAGCCGCCCGTACACGACGAGATCGATCAGCGCGGCGGCGGCGAGGATGCTGTAGGCGATGAGGTCCTTGCCGAACCAGTAGAAGACGCCGCTGACGATCGCGCCGATGACGATGACGGTCAGGCCGACCTTCGGATCGAAGTCCTTGCGGATGTAGAAGTCGTTCCCCTCGCACACCGGACAACGATCGACCGCGCGGTCGGTCTTCAGGGCCTCAGAGATTGTCAGCGGAATGTCGCGGCCGCAGCCGCCGCACGTGATGGCGGTCGCCCCATCGTCCGCTCGAACAGGTAAACCAGCATCACACTTCGGGCATTTCGCCAGTATCTGCATCGGTGCCGGAAAGTATGTCACGTGTAGGCCGGGTCCTTTCGGACCCGGCACGATCGGCGGGTCCAGAAGGACCCGCCCGACATCTGGATGAGTTACATCTGGATGAGTTACAGTCTCGGCATGAGCTGGCAGAGCGCCAACATCCAGGCGGCGGCGAGTTACCTGCGGGAACGGATTAACGCGGGCGATAGCCACTCGCGGACGAAAGCCATTTACAAAGGATTGCTCGACGTCCTGGATCCGACGCGACGCGTCACGCGCGTGCAGCGGGAGATGGCGGCGGCGAAGGCGGCGGCGGCCGTCGCGGTGAAGGCCGAGCGCGACCGCCGCGCGGCCGAGCGCCGCCGGGGCGGTCGCCGCAAAGTGAACCTCGGCAGTCCGACGGGCGTCGAGCGGCGAAAGGGCGAGCGCCGGACCAGCCATGACCGGCGCAATCGGTGAGGGTTACCGTCCCGGGAAAAACGACGGCAGCGCGAGGTCGCGCATCGTGTGGAGACCGGGCGTCGCGCTCAACACTTTCGGAATCGAGTTGACGACGATCGACGCCGTCGCCACGTCGCCGTGGATGCCTCCCGCGATCTTCATCGACAGGTTCGGCGAGCCCTCAATCTCCACCGCGTCGTAGCTGTCAGGCGATCCGAGGTAGGCCTCCATGTGCAGACGGATCGCCGGCTCGCCCTTCCGGTAGCCGACGCCGTCCTGAATGATCCCGCACACGTAGCCCGGATCGACGGCGAGGAACTCACTCGAGATCGTCACCGTCGCGAGCTTCGGCTGAATCTCGTCCGTGATGCGATCGAGCCGCCAGCCGAGCGCGTCGGCGATCATCGCGATCGACTCCGTGAGCCCGACGTGCCGCACGCTCCCATCGTCCACTTTCTTTTGGAATTGCTCGGTCGTCAGGCCCGCGCCGATTTTCTGCTGGAACGGCAACCGCCGGATGCGCGCGTCCTGCACGCGTTGGACGACCACGCGATCCACGCGCTCGCAGACCGCGGTAAGGGCAATCGGCAGCGCGTCCATCGCGAAGCCGGGATTGACGCCGGTGCCGAGTACGGCCACCTTCGCCTTTTTCGCCCACGCGTCAATCTGCTTCGCCGGCCGCACGTGCGTGTAGTTCGGATACGACAGCTCCTCGGTGGTCGAGACGATCGCGGTCTTCGACTTCAGGATCGTCTCGATCTGCGGCAGCACTTTTTTGATCGACGAGCTCGTGCACAGTACGACGACGTCCGGCTTCGCCGACTTCAGCGCCTTCGCCGCGTCGCCAGACACCGTGACGCCGAGCCGCTTCGGCAGCCCGACCACGTCGCCCAGATCGCGGTCGACCTTGGCGGGATCGATGTCGATCGCCCCGACGATTTTGAAACCGGGACGCGCGGCCACTTGCTTGACGATGGCGGCGCCAATCGGGCCCAGCCCGAAGTGCAGGACTTTGACGTGGGGCATCACGGCGGATTATAACGCGAGCCTCTTTCACGGGGCGTGCGCGGCACGAGCGCGGGCAGGATGTTTTCAGCGAGGTGATGGTACTCGGCGGTGCTTTGGCCATGCTTTCGCGCGGGGCAGCGGTACACGCTGTCGAGGCAACGCGTCGTGTGCGTGGTTGGGTCGGATCGCTCAATGTGCTACAATGTGCTACATGAAGGCATTGAAGCAAGTGGGCGTGCGCGAGCTGCGGCAGAACCTCAGCGTGCACCTTGCGCGCGTCGCCGTCGGCGAGACGCTGGAGGTCACGGACCGTGGCCATGCCGTTGCTGTGCTGGCGCCCATTCCGCGTCCGTCGTCGGTGCTCGATCAGCTCGAGCAGGAGGGACGTCTGATTCGCGCGACGGGCGATCTGCTGGACGGCCTCAAGCCTGTCAAGCCGCCGTCACCGGGCTGGGCGTCGCGCCAGCTTCAGCGGCAGCGGGCGGATCGGCGCCTGTAAGGTGGACAAGGTCGTCTACCTGGACTCTTCGGCGATCCTCAAGCTGATCTTTGAAGAATCAGAGACGGAGGCGCTTTCGACCCTGCTGCGCGCACGACCGGCATGCGTCTCGAGCGTCTTGGCGCGTGTCGAGGTGCTGCGAACCGCGGCCACCGTGCAGGATCGGGCCGTGCTTCATCACGCGCGAACGGTGCTTGCCCGATTGCACCTCATCCGTCCGGACGATCGGATCCTGAACGCCGCGATCGCCGTCGAACCGAGACACGTGCGATCGCTGGACGCGATCCACCTCGCGACCGCCCTGTCACTCGGGCATCACCTCGCCGGAATCGTCGTCTACGATCGCCGTCTCGCTGCCGCCGCGCGCCACCACGGTCTCACCGTGTGGGCGCCCGCGTCACGACGACCCTCGCTCGGCTAACGCCTCGAGTCCGACGCCTTCGTGAGCCCTCTCGATATCCGATCAGTGTCGCGCTGGGGAGCCCAAATCGGGAATCGTGACCGACGTCAACGGTCGTACGGCGAGAGCAAGTCGCGGCCATAGTCCCTTGAGCTTCCGCGTCGACGTCTCTTTCGCGCCCGCGATCGATCCGCAGAGGTCCTTGGACCGATCGT
>JACPZV010000389.1 GCA_016195295.1 Acidobacteriota bacterium | reverse complement strand
GTCTCGAGAGCGACAACGTGCAGAACGGGATCGATGACGGTGTGTTCCCGAAGCTTGGGCCTGACGGCCGGCCGTACCCCGGCAACCCGACGAAGACCACGTACGACTTCAACATCGCGGGCGGGGGCGCGCTCGTCAAGGACCGCCTCTGGGTGAACGGGTCGTATCGCTACTGGATCGTCGACAAGCTGGTGAACTCCAGAAACCTCGACGCCAATCGGACGCAGGCGCTCGATGACAACACCTTGAAGAACTATTCCGGCAAGGCGGTGTTCTCGGCGTCCTCCAATCAGAAGTGGGTGTTCTCGTACAACTGGAACAACAAGATTCGCGGCCACCGCCGCGATTCGAGCGACATCATTCCTGATATCGCGGCGCTGGTGCAGACCAACCCCGCGTCCTCGACCCAGGCGAAGTACACGGGCATTCGCAACAAGCTCGTGTTCGAATCGTCGTTCAGCGTCATGGACGGCCAGACGAACTACATGTACCAGCCGGACACACCCGCGAACGCCATCCGCGTGGAGGATTCGACCCTCGGCATTTTCAACTTCGCGGCGACGCGGCACGAGGAACAGCCAAATTCCCGGCTGCAGTTCGACAACACGGTGTCCTACAGCGCGTCGGGGCTCGGCGGCGATCACTTGCTAAAGGCCGGCGTGCAGCACGCACGGCTGTCGTACGAGAGCCGCTACGAGGTGCAGGGCAACATGTACCTGCTCTACAACAACGGCCGGGCCACGTCCGTTCGCGAATTCAACACGCCCACCGATTCGATCAACAAAGAAAACCTCACCGGATTCTTCGTTCAGGACGCCTGGTCGGTGGGCCGGCGGCTGACGCTGAACCTTGGCTTCCGGTTCGATCACAACGCCGGGATGCTTCCGGCGCAATCCGCGGGGCAGCGACAGTTCGTCGGGCCGCAGACCTTCGACGCCTCGCAGCCGATCGGTCAGAACATCGCCGTTTGGCGCACCGGCGTGTCCTTCGATCCCATGGCGGACGGCCGCACCGCGGTCAAAGCCAGCTACAGCCGGTACGGCCTGCAGGTCGGCATCGATCGCGTGACCAACGTGAACCCGCTCAGCGCGACGTCGCAGACCTGCCCGTGGACCGATCCGAACGGCAACGGCATCGCGGAGACGAGCGAGATCCAGCAGAGCCAGTGCAGCGGGTTTCCCGGCCTCAGCGTGCGCTACGCCGGCGCGAACGGCCCGAGCTGGCCGTACTCCGATGAAGTCACCGCGGGCGTCGAGCGCGAGGTGATGCGCAACATGCGCGTCGGCGTGATGTACTACTACCGGACGAACCGCAATCAGATCGGCACGACGAACACCCTCGTGCCGTCGAGTGCCTACACGCCGTTCACGTTCAACGTGCCGAATGGACCAGGCGGAACGATTGCCGCGCCCAAGTCGGCGTCGGTGACCGTCTACAACCTGCAAGCGGCGTTCAACGGCCTTCAGAACAGCGTCCTCGACAACCAGCCGTACCTCGACACCAAGTATCAGGGCGTCGAGTTCACTGCGGCCAAGCGGTTCTCCCAACGGTGGCAGATGGTGGCGGGCCTGACCTTCGGCAAGAACACCGGCGGCGTCAACGCGGCCGGCGGACAGTCGGGCACGGCCGACCTGAACGATCCCAACCTCCTGGTGTTCCCGAACGGGATCATCGGCAACGACTCGAAGGCCGCGTTCCGGCTCTCGGGCAGCTACGTGTTGCCCTACGACATCAGCGTCGCGGGGAGCCTGGTGTCGAACAATGGCTACCCGGTCGTGTCGACGTACTCGCTGAGCCGCGCGACGGCCGCGGCGGCCGGCGTCGCGCTGACGCGGGCGTCGCAAACGATTCTGCTCAGCGAACGAGGCGACGAGCGGTATCCCAACGTGACACTCGTCGACCTGCGCTTTTCTCGCTCCTTCAAGTTCGGGCAGCGGCGGATTTCACCGCAGTTCGACATCTACAATCTGACGAACGCCTACACGATCACGGCGTGGAATAACGTCGTCGGCAGCACGTACCTGTATCCGCAGGGGTTCGTCGCGCCGAGAATCATGCGGGTTGGATTCAGCGTGTTGTTCTAGACGATCGGATTTGAGGATTTGAGGATCTGAGGATTTGAGGAAGTGCCTCAAGCCCGGATCCTCAATTCCTCGATCACCAACCCCCAGTAGTGGGCCGGTCCTTTTGGACCCGGCCCAGTAGCGTCCGGCTTCAGCCGGACTTCAGGGTCGACTCGCCTTCGGTCGATAATCACGCGGGTCGAGACACTTATCGAACGTCGCGCGGTCGATCTTGATCCGGCGGGCCTGCTCCTTCGCGATCGTTCGAATCTCCGCGCAAAGCTCTGACAAGTCCTGGTCTTGGCTGAACAGCAGCGCCACGTCGTATTTGCCTCGATGCGCGAGTCGAATGATGTCGATGGCGATGCGGACGTCGATCCCTTTCTCCTCGGCCGTCAGGAAGGCGTGCATCGAGCCGTCCGGCAGCTTGACCGTCTTGTTACGGTAGCGCAGCGAACGGCTGAACACGTGGACGCCCTGGCGACTGAGATGAAGCAGTTTGCCAGCCCAGAAGTGATTCCAAAAATGGATTGTCCGAACTGTCTGGAATGCTCGTATAAGAACAGATTCTGCCCGTCGATGAACGCGACGGCTCGCTTGGTTGGGGGTTCGAATGGCGGCATGGACTGCCGACAAAAAATAACCCCGCCGGGGCCTTGCGGCGTGTCCGGCGGGGAGGAAGTAGACTGTCAGCGTACGGTGACCAGTCGGCTCTGTCAAACAGCCAGAACTCTTATCGCACACCCAGGTGTTCAGCCTTCGCTTTTTGGAAAGCCATCTTGTCGCAGTTTTTCTAGGGAGCGTGTTGAGATTTCTCGGACGCGCTCCTAGCGATTCGTGAGCACTTCAACCAGTTCGGCGACGACTCCGACGCTGCCGTCGTCATCGGTGGTTAGTTCCACCGGTTGAAAGATCGGATTATTCGGCGTGAGGGTGATTTTCACGTGCCGCCACGTCCCGTCAGGCGAGGTCGCCTTCTCGCTGGAGTACCGCTTCACCGTATAGCGCTCGCCCGTTTCGGGGTCTTTCTCCTTGCGCAGTTGCACCAACACCGTCTTGCCCTGTCTGGATCCCTCGACTGGTGCCGCAAAGAGGCAATACGAGCCAGCCTTAAGAGGCACCAGTGGCACGCAATGCCGGTAATGCTCCCCGGGACGCGGTTGAACGCGCCGCGGCTCGAACCGGGCCGACGTGTCGGACGCGTCAGCCACCTTCGAGAACCATGACGTGTTCGTACGAAGCCGATCCCGCAGCTCATTGGCGCCGAGATACCCCGCAAGTTTTCTGAAGTGCCGTGTCATCGCGCCGTCGTCGTAGAGGTCGCTGACTGCGATCTCAATGACCTCAAACCCGTTGTTGCGGAGCCAGCTTCGGATGCGCTGGTCCTGATCGGCGGTCGCAGGGTTCCCATGGAGGTGCCGGCTGAGTCCATCCAGATAGATGCAGATCCCCTCTTCGAGACCATGATGTGCTGCTCGATAGATAACGTCGGGGGTCGTCGTGCCGATGCTGCGATCCAAACGAAGCGGCTCGCCTCGGATCCCTTCCTCAAAACCTGCGGCACCGAGAAGATGTCGAAGACGCCGCTCCGCCTCATTGACCGGATGGGTGCCTTCGCCTGGCTCCTGCGAAGGCTGCTTCGGCGGAATGTCGTGAGAGACCGAAAGTCGATCGCCCCAGACCGATAGCCGATCGACCGCCACCTTTCTGTCCAGATACTTGTGGTAATAGCCATTACGGAACGTCTGAAGGCAGTCGATGCACGACGTCTCGCAGGCCGACGGACAACCCTCCACGACTTCCCGCGCCGCCGCGACGATCTCATCGAAGCGCTCGCACATCTGGTCGAGCAGTCCCGACCCTCCAGGCATTGGATCCCAGAGGAGTCCATCGACCTCGTCGCGATCGACGTGGCCGATGACCAGGATCTGCAGATCCTCCATGTGCATGTCGAGCACCTGGGTCGCGGCGAACCGCAGCGCCTCGAGCACGCTGTATGCGGTTTTCTGATTCGCGCAGGCCGGGAGAGACAGCACATCGGCGACGACGTCCGCGTAGAACCCAACGGGTTCAGGTTCCCGGCCGCACCGGTCCCGGTGCGACGTCTCGAAGTGCTCCCACTGCTTGTCCGACGAGAGAGGCGAGATGCTTTGGCCGCACACCGTGCAGATCGGATAACCGAAGAGTTGCTGCTGCCCGATCGCCCGAGTCGCTCCGACGTTGACGAGACGCAGCCGCACGCCGCGCCGGTGGTGGAGCGCCTGCTCTCCCCAGCGCCAGGCGCGGCCGCCATTGTGCTGGTCGCGCTCCAACCCGAAAACCGAGACGCCCATCTGAAAGCGCAACTCCTCGTCATCCGAGATGTGCGACTGGTGGACGAGGTCGACGTCGCAGACGGCAATCGTCTGCAGGACTTGCGAGCCGAGTCCAGACGTCGGCCCGCCGGCGTTCGTTTCCTTGACGGCTTGTCGCTCGACTGACACCTCGAACGCCGGCATTTCGGCGCGCTGCTCGTCGATGTCCCGGTGGAATCGCCGCGCGACGAACTTGTTCCCGTTCGCGTAGATGAGATTGCCCGGCACGTACTCGCGCAACGCCACGCTGGCCGATCGCGGCAGCACGAACTCCATGGCACCGGTACGCCAGTAAGGAATCTCTGCCGTGCCGAGGACGGATCCGACCTCGAGGCCGTAGCCCGGCAGGAAACCCTCGGCCGCCAGCACGGCAAACGTGTTCGCATCGTCGTAACCCTCGGCCTCGCGCCGCGTTCGACGTTCCGTCCCCTTGAGGCGCTTGACGAGAGCGCCGCACCGGCGGAACAGCGCCTCGTCTTCGGCATCGAGGTCGCCCTGCCGCTCGCGAACCACGTTGAGCCGTTTGATCTGAGCCATCGCCCAGCGAAGGCGGCGCACCAGGCGCGCGAGAATCTCGCCGAGGCCGTCGACCATGCTCGTGACGTGCGCGCGCAGTTCTTCGGGCGTCGTGACCTCCGCATCCGCCTTCGGCCAGCCCTGGCGGAATGCGCCTTCGACGTACTCCACGAGGTCGTCAACGTTGCTGTCGATCAGTGTCCGGAGAGGCGTGAGATCGAATGGCCGCTCTCTGACAAGGCCGTCCTCGAACAACCAGGCCGACACCTGATTCGGCAGGCAGCGCTGCAGCGTCTCTTCGATGCTTCGCCGCTCGACCTCGGTGCGAGCCGGGTCTCGCGCGTACTGATGCAGCCGCGTCACGACCGTCGCGTGCACGTGTTTGGCGACCATCAGGTCGTTGCGCAGGTTGAACGCAGGTGGATCGATGCGCCCGGCCAGCAGCTTCAATGGGTCGGCGAAGTACGCGCGGTCGTGCGACACTGGCCGGCAGTACGTGAGGTCTACAGCCATGCGATGGCGCCGGCCGGCCCGCCCCGCGCGCTGCCAGTAGTTCGCGGACCGTGGTGGAACGTTCCTCATCAGGACCGCATCGAGCTGCCCGATATCAACGCCCAGCTCGAGCGTTGGCGTACAGACGAACGCGTTCACGGCGTCGGACTCACCCTTGAACAGGTTCTCGAGACGCTCACGCTCGTCGTGCGGCACCATGGCCGTGTGCTCTTCGGGCCGCAGCATCGCGTAGCCCTGGTCGAGCACTTGCAGATCGTAGTTGTCCGGGTCTTCCTTGATGAACTCCAGCTCGCCGTCGCACCTCCACGACAAACACTTCTGGAGCGGCGCACGGCGCGCAGTCCGGCGCCGGCAGCTGCGGCAGCGCCAGACGCCATGGTTCTGCAGAAGACGGAGCCGATCGGCGTCCACCTGATACACACCGCTCACATTGGGAAGTGGATTGCCGTGAGAGCCTTTGAGCCGTACGGGCACCAGGAGACGCTGATCGATGAGGAACGTGAAGAGTCCATCGATGAAGTCCGCCGCCTCGTCAGACTTCACGCCCCACTTGCGCACGATCTGGCGAATCGTGGTGTCCCCGCGCTCGCTCAGCCACTGCAGCACCAATTCAGGCTTCTCGTTGCCGCCGCGGCGCAGTTTCGTGCCTGTCGGCGATCCAAGCTGCGGCAGATAACCCTGCTGAAGCTCGAGGTCGCCATCCTGCCAGTATTTCGTGAAGATCTCGTGCTCCGGGTCGTGCAGCGCGCGACGACGACGAAGGTAATCGAGCAGACCGGCCACACCGTCCCGTAGATCCTCGACCGGCATCGCAAGCGATCGCGCGTGCCGCTGGATCCACGGAAGACCCTGATCGAGTCCGAGGTACTCGACTTTCATCCGTCCCCATGGCTCCAGGCCGATTGGCTGGCGCGCGGACATCGTGACCTCGCGCAGCACCTGGATGCGCAGGAACTTCCGCCGCTCCTGCTCGTGGCGGCCGCCACCACCTTCCCGGCGCACGACCTGCCAGACTTCGGGCACGAGCGCGCGCGACAGCGATTCATCCGCCTCGAGCGCGTCGTCCACGTGGCGGGTCAGATCGCCGATGGAAAGGCCGCCGTCCTTCATGCCTTCGGCCATGAGCGCGCGCAGGCGGAACCGGCGCGCATGGTCCTTCATCCAACCGGCCTGAAACGCGGCATCCTGCCGGTTGTCGCAGAAGACGAGCAGGCGCGGCCGCTCCGAGTGCTGCACCATGTCCTGCGCGAGGACGTGAACGTCCGCGACGTTGGTCGCGCGCACCGGACGCGCCGGCTCGCGGTAGACGGTGCCCATGCGGCGGCCGTTCGCGCCGCAGGAAACGCAACTGGTCAGGAAGCCGGGGTTGTCCTTCTTCTGTCTGACCGCGTACAGCGACACCATCTCCGCGGCCGTACCAGTGCAGGCAGCGTCCGATCGCCTGCGGGTGACCCGCGCCGCAGCGACGGCAAAAGCTGACCGGCGCCAGCCGGTCGTGCTCGTCCAGGTCGTCATCGTCCGCGCCGCCCACGATGCGATCGATCAGGATGGCGCGCTTGCCGCCCCGCGCTTCCTCGAGCGGCTCCCAGAAGGACGAATCGGCTGCCGCCTCTCCGCCTCCGGGCGTCGTTCCGGCAAATTCGAAGTCCTTCAAGTGAGAAATAAAGTAGTGCTGGCCGCACGTCGTGCACGTCGTGATTGGAAAGTGCGCGTGCTGCGCCGATCCACCCTGGGCTTGGATCTCGTCCTCCGCGGCGAACCACAGCCGGGGTCCGGGCTCAGTCACCGGAAAACTCACGACCGCGCCGCTGATGCCACGCACGAACCCGTGCACGACCGGACGCAGGAGCGGTCGGCCCTGCGACCGGGCGGCCGCTCCCAAAGTCAGCCAGCAGAGGATCTCGGCTTCGGTCATTGAGCGCCCGAGCGTCGCCCCCAATTCAGCGGGCAGCTCGTTCAGCGGCCGCGGCCTCGCCAGCACCTCGCTGAGTTGGAAGACCAGCTCGTTGCGCGAGAGCGCGGAATACAGCGCGCGCGGCCACTCGCCAGCCGGCAGATCCACTCCGGCGAGTTGCCTGTACGCGGCTCGAACGGCATGTCCCGCTCCTCCGTCTTCCTCGACGCTCCGGACACAATCGTTCAGCAGGGCCGCAGGATCTTTCTGCGGCACGATCGGGACGACGCGATCGTTCTCCCATACCTCGCGCTCGTACGCTTCGCCCACCGTGACGACAGCGTCTGGTTCAACACCGAAGAACCTGGACGCGAAATCGCGCGCGGCGTCCGGGTTCTCGTGATCGACAATGGTCGCGGAGGTCGCGACGCATGCGGTCTCCTGGATGCCTCGTCCGCAGAAGGATCGCAGCCGCCGGATCAGGCAAGCCGTCTCAGCACCCTGCGCTCCGGTGAACGTGTGGGCCTCGTCGAAGACGAGGAAGTCGAGCCGCGCGTCGGCGAACAGATTCACGTCGCGCTGGCGGGTCAGCAGCAGCTCGAGCTGCTTCACGTTCGTCAGCAGGATCCGTGGTTGCCGGCCCGGTGTCCGCATCACCTCGCGCGAGCAGATTTCCTCGGGTGGATACACCGTGTCGCTGCGCTTCTCGCGCCGGACTTCGGCGACCTTGGCCTCGTAGTCGGCACGCGATGCGCCCTGCGGCAGCCGGATGCCGGTGACTTCCGCCTCGTTCTCCGGCGTCTTGCCGACGTACATGCCGAACGAGATGCCCGTACCGGCCAGGAGCGACCGCAACCGGCCGAGCTGATCTTCAGCCAGCGCGTTCATCGGATAGACGATGACGGCGCTGATGCCGGCGTGAGCGCCGGCATCTCTCAGTTCCAGGGATTTGCTGATGATCGGATACAGGAAGCACTCGGTCTTCCCCGACCCGGTGCCCGTGGACACGAGCGTCGTCTTGCCCGCGCGGATCGCTCGAATGGCGTCTTCCTGATGGCCGTAGACGTGCGCGATCTCGGCCGGAATCCGCTGGCGCATGTGGGGATGGAAGATGCCCTCGCGGACGAGCGCGTCCACCGCCGCCCCCTGCCGGAACGGGCGCGACAGGCTGATATAGGGGCCTTTCATCAGCGGCGACTGCCGCGTCTCGTCGAGCGACAACAGCCGCCGCATCTGCGCGTGCAACCGCTCGTCGGCGAACGGATACGCCGTGAGCTGGTAGCGCAGGAAGCTCCTGACGACCTTCTCGGTGAAGACGATCGGGTTCAGCGCCATTGCTCAGGTGTCAGTTCTTGCCTGACGTTTCGCCAGATGTTGACGGACGTTCATCATCTTCCACAACAGTGCCGGGTGGGTGGACAGCGGGGACGCGTCTCCAGGACTGCCATCGAACAAAAGATCCAAACGAAGGTCGCCGCGACCAACGGCGGCGTGGAACTCCCGTTCACGGTCCGTCAGATCGACGAGAGGCCCGACGACGGCCCACGACCTTCTCACCAGATCGGCGGCCCGCGGCGTCTTTCCCGACACGAGCATCGGCGTGAGTTGCTCCTCCACGGCCCGGTCGGTCACGATTCTGGCGAGGCGGTTCTCGCTGTACTCGGACGGCGGGTGCGTCAGCGTGGCGGCCATCGCCATGAAGTGAGGACGGAAGCGAGGCGATCCAATGGCATCGCGAGCCGCCGGCTGAAGGTTCGCCACGTCCCATGCGTCCTGTGGGTCGCAGCCCGGTCCAACAGGGCCGAAAACTTTCCGATGAGCAGCTCTCCGACGCTGACGACGACGACCCGCGGGCGATCCAGTTCGCCAGGCTGCCACAGCGTTCGGATTTCGGTCTTCCAAAGCGGTTGTCTGAAGAGAAAGTTGAGGTCGACCTCGATCCTGTCGTTCTGGCCGAGGGCGGACCGGTAGGCCAGGAACAGCTTTCGTCCGGCGAACGCGTCCGCCGATCGCTGCACGCGGTAGCCGTGGCGGCGAGCCAGCTCCGCGACCGCGGCTTCGACTCGCGGTCGATCGGCCAGCATCTTCTCGCGATCGAGGTGACCGATGTAGTTGAAGTCGAGGTCGACCGAAAGACGCGAGGGTGCGCCGAAGGCCAGATTCAGCGCCGTGCCACCCTTGAGCGCGAGCACCTCCGCCAGGAACGCATGACGGGCGATGTCCGCGGCCAGCTCTCCGAGCCGGGTGACCTTCTCAAGTGAGGCGACCTGAAAGCCTGTCTCGCTGGCGCAGCGTTCGAGGTACTCGACGCTAACGCTCATCGGGCTCACCTGACCCGGCGAGAGCCTCAGGCACAATCAGATTCCAGCGATGCGCCAGGACGCCGCCGCGCGTCCCGCGCTCGAGATACTGGGGCGACTGCGGCCGGTGGCGTTCCAGTCGCTTGAGCACGGCCTCGGACACGTGAAAAGTTTTCTGGAATCGATCGAGGAACCAGCCGACCGCGGCCCACAGGTTCGCCGCTCCATAGCGTCGAAGAACTTCCTCGACGAGTTTCAGATCCATCGTGGCAAACCCGCTCGCCGAAGTGACGAGCTCTTCGAGCCCGCCGGCGAGGGCAGGCCGCCGAAACCCGTCGACGAGCGTACGCTCGGGGCCGGTGACTTCGACCAGCCGTCCGCGTCGTTCGACCCGGCGCGTGCCGAGCGCTCGCTTGCCGGTCAGGCCCTTGGGACTCGCAAGAAACAGGATCGCGGTGCCGTTCAGCGCCATCGGCCGATGAACCCTGGCGGTGTAGACCGTACACTGGCGCCACGCCGAGTGCGCGGCGCCGAGAAGCTCGAGGGCTGTGTGGTGCGAGAACACCGCGTCGGGCCGCATCGCCAGCGCGACGAGGACCGGGTCCGGCGAAAACCGCCCGGCCGGCACGCCGGCGGGCACCAGCGCGTAGACGCCTCTGGCCGCGACTTTGATCCGGCCGGCCTTGAGGTGATGCTTCAGGCGGTCGAGCGTGGCGGCTCGTCCTCGCCTCGGGGCCAGCGATCGAGCGGCCTCGTCCAGGGAGAAGACAGGGTGCGTGGCGAAGAAATCGCGCGTCTTGACTTTATGTTGCATGCTGATGAGGGTAGTATTCTTACCCTGATCTGCATTTGATATCAAGTCGCCTGCAGGCCGCCAGTGCTCATTCGTCAGTCCGCAAAACGATCATGGATTCCCGCTGCGCCAGCGCCCGAGAACTTCATCAAGATAGCCCTTGACCGCACCGCGACGAAGTCGCGGATGCGCGAACTGGTTGGCGTAGCTCCGTAGGCACCCGTAGCAGCTCGTGTCCGCTGCACAACCGCACGAACCCAAAACACGCGCGCGTGCCCTGACCAGGCACTCGTGAAAGGCCTCCGGTTCTTCCAGTCTGGCAACCAGACCCGCGCCTCCAGGCACGTCGTCATAGAGGACGACTTCTGGAACCTCGTCTCCCTCACCTCCGCGAACCGTCACGTTGAGGTCCTGGCGCGGAACTTCGAGGATCTCGTGAGCGCCGTAGAGAAGCGCGTAGGCCAGCGAAAACCCGAACCACAGCATGCCGTCAGGAGCCGCCGCGGACGCCGGCCGTTGATGGAATCTCACCCGCAGCACATCCGTCAGGAACTCATGACCGAGCGTGACCCGCCTGAGCGCGCCACGGCACTGCTCTCCGAGCGGTGTCTTGTGTTCCTTCGCTCTTTCGTCGACGCCTGCGCCGCAGTTCTGGCAGATCGTGAAACCCCGCCCTTTCTTGCCTTCGCAGAGAACAACGAGCCGACCAGGAGACGCCTTGCGGACGCTGGCTACTCCAGCGATCTCAATGGTCTCCGGCTCAACGCCTCCAGGCCCTAGAAAATACGGTCGCGTCGTGTAAACCCGCGCTGGTCGGTAACTCGGATCCTCTGGAGCCTTGCGCTCTGTGACAAAGCCGAAGATCGGGTCAACGTACGTGTTCTGAACCACTTTTGCGCAGCACGGTCTTTCAGGCGGTTGATCGTTGAGCTCCCAGCTAACGAAGGTGCCATGGCGATTGCACCTTCTGTAATGCCTCCAGCCCCACTCTCGCTCTGCAACCCGCTTCAATCCGTAAGACGTCCACAACTTCTTGTTTGCCACGAGGCGGCAACCCGGGGCGAACTCAGACACAGCGATGGAGAGGTCCCTCTGTAGGGTAACTTCACTGCTCTCACGCGAACTCCTCCGCAGCGGCTGAAGGTCCAGCTCGACGACATCCACCGGGAATCCGTACTTGGGGATGACGGCCTTACGAGAGAGAAACGAGATCACGTCTTCGCCGCTGATCGTCTCAGCCCTCCGATGAGCCCAGTCCGCGTCCCGGTGCCTCTTGCTCCTACTGGCCTCCTCCTCAAACTGTTCCACCCTGGCGTAGTCGCTGGACACCTCGCTCACGACACTCGCCAGCCGGGTTTCAGCATCGGTGATGATTTGCTGAATCCATGTTCCGTCGTCGAGTCCGAGACTGGCATGGAGCGCGCGAGGCGCCAGCCTACGTAACTGCGGATTGAGATCCGTGGAACTGTCTGCCGCGAAGCGCGCGAGATCGGCGACGACGACCGGCTCCTTCATGTTGACCAAGAATGCGGCAACACTCTCGAAGCGGGACTCGTTCCCCAGCTTCCGAAAGAACTCCGACAGGACGACTGCGGTAAGGTGCCGGCCAACGATCTTGGCGTTCGTCAGCTTCAGGAGCGGCGGGGCTGTCCGTCCCGCCATCAACTCGCGAGGATCCTGGAAGTGGGCGAGATCGTGTGGCCTACGGCGACAATACGTCACGGCGAAGCCAGGATGGCTCGCCCGGCGACCCGCACGGCCCACTCTCTGCGCGTAGTTGAAGGGCTCTGGCGGCACGTTTCGCAAGAAAATCGTGTCCAGATCCCCGAGGTCAACACCCAGCTCGAAAGTCGTGGAGCAACTGAGAAAGTGGATTAGCCCTTTTTCAAAGTCCTCTTGAAACGTACGAGCCTTCTCGGGAGCAATCTGTGCGGTATGTTCCTCGGCGCGCAGCCGCGAAGGCAGCGCCTGCTCGTACAACTGGCGGTAATGATTGCGCGCCGAATCGGTACCACCGGGCTCAACCGGTCGGAGCGTACCCGGACACGCGTGCCGGCCACAGACAGAACGCACGGAAAGTGACTGATGGCGTCCGCACGTGTCGCACTGGAACCGCGCATCCTGTGGAAGGACGAGGTTCAGACGCCACCACGACGGATTGATGCGCCGCGAGTCTCCGACCTGAAGCAGGACCCGGTCTTCTCCACCAGCCACCTTAAGAGCCTCCCAGACTTCCCGCAGAAGCTGCTGAGCGGCGTTAACCTTCGCCCGCGCATCGAGTGCTGCGTCGGCGCCGGACGCGAGAGCGCGCACCAGGAAGCCCGTTCTGCGGGTCCGTGGACCGTCCCACGCCCGTACCCCCCGACCGCCGCCCACTTCTACCCTCGATTGCGAGGCGTTCAGGCCCAGATCCTCCCACGACAGATCGATTCCACGATCCGCCAGCAGTTCTAACGCGAAATCGCTCCTCAACGAGTCCAGCAGCCAACGAAGCAGGTCTCTGGCTTCCTCTGGCCCGAAAGACCACGGCTTGCGAAACAGCGATTCTGGAACTGACAGGTCATCCGGAAGGACAGGAAGCCAACGAACGAGACCGACGCCTTCCAGAGAGATTCTTGGCTCATCGGTCGCAAACTCGGAAAACACGAGCTTCCATGCTTCCCGCCGAACCTGGAGATCGTCGGCGGAAGCCAGCACAACTCCACGCTCGCGCAACACTCGAGTCAGCTTTGCAGCCAGCGAGCCGAGCGACACCTCCCGATAGCCTTCCCGGGCCAGCGACTGTGCGGTCGCAAACAGCAGACTCCGTCCAAGGATGGACTGGTAGCTTCTTTCCAGGTAGACAGCAAAGAACGCAGCTTCCTGCCTGCCGTCAACGAAACCCAGAACCTTCCGTCGGTCCTCGGGCAATAAGCGATGCAGGGCCGTGGCCACCACGGCATTCGGACCGTCAGTACCGTGGACAATCTCCCTCACTGGGTCCGGTCCCCTGTATTCGCAGGCCCCGCACGTCCGCATCTGATCCTTAGATGCGTCGCGTACCTTCTCCTCGACGACGTCGATCACTATATGGTGGCCGCACGCAGGATCCCCAGGTCTTTGACTCGACGCGGATAGCGCACCACAGATCACACACAGCCGAGCGCGCTTTGCGTCGTCGTCGCCCTCTGACAATTCCACCGGTCGAAAGAACGACACGCTGAAATCATCGTCGCCATAATCGCGGAGCGCCTCTCGGAGAAATCCGCCCTCGCAGCGCCCGACGAAGTAGTGCTGTCCGCACTCGCGACAGAGGGCGACTTCGAACCACGAACCGCTGTCGCCCTTCCCTTCGACGGATACGGCACCCGCGCCAGCCCGGGCCAGAGAAACCCGTTTATCCGGCCAGTACCTCACGAAGGCTCCCTCGAGTGCTCGCAGGAAGAGGTGATACCGAAGTGTGAGAAGCGGGGCATCAGACTCCGGATCGCGTGCGCTCGTAACGAGATGAAGATAGGCTTCCAGAACTTCCTCGCGCCGATCCTCAGGAACTTCGTCGAAGACGGCGTCGCGAACATCGTTCGCCAGACGTGGCGTATCGAGGATTGTGCGCAGCTTGGCCAACCGATGGTCCGCCGACAACACACGATGGAGACGCTCGGCCATTCCTGATTCCGATCCGAGCGTGATCCCACATCGGTTAGCCAATTTCTGGAGTTCCGCCTCACACTGACGATCGCCGGCCTCAAGAGCTCGCGAAAGCGCCTGGAAGTCGCTCGCAGGAACTGACACTGTGCCGGTCGTCGTGGACCTCGTCACATCCTCCAGGAGCACGTCTTCCTCTTCGAACGGCTCGTCAAAGAGCTCGCGGGCGAAAGCCGCAAGGTTCGATGTCCGTCCCGGTCCACCCCCCAGCGAGGCGCTTGTCGCAACGCACTGGATGCGTTGCGCCAAGCCACCTTCACGTAGGCGTTCCTTGAGACGACGAAGAAGCATCGCCATCTCCATACCCTTCGTGCCACGATACTGGTGCGCCTCATCAAGAACGCAGAACCGCCAAGTCGATCCGCGCCCGTTGTCGAAGAGAAGGCTGTCCTTCGGGCGTAGAAGTAAGTATTCGAGCATCGAGTAGTTCGTCAGCAAGATGTCAGGAGGCCGCTCCCGCATCTCCCTTCGCAGCACCAGTTCTCCGTCTCCCGGCTTCCGATTCCCAAGCAGTCGCCTCGCGTTGCGGAAGGAATCCCTCTCATCTTCTGGCGTCTCACCCGTGTAGCGTCCGAACGTGAACGAGAACTTGCTGCCGCGCGCGGCAAGCCGCATGGCGAACTCGCGTAGGCGGCGACATTGATCGTTCGCCAGTGCGTTCATGGGATAGAGAATCAGCGCCCTTACGCCTGGCGCTCGTTCGCCGAGCAGGCTCTCTCGGTACAGTGCCAGCAGAATCGGTAGCAGGTAGGCCTCCGTCTTCCCGCTGCCGGTCCCTGTCGCCACAATGACGTTGCGGCCCCTATTAAGGCGGCGAACGGCCTGTTCCTGATGCACGTACAGCCGGCGCTGCTGCGGATCGAGGGCAGCCATGAAGCCGGCGTCGACGTCTCCACGGTGAAGCTCGGCTAACAACGCGCTCGTCGTCGTCTCCCTGGAATAGACAGGAGTGGCTTCAACGAACGGTCCGTTCACGAGCTGGCCCTGTGCGAGCTCGTCCTCGAACGAGCGGCGGAGCAGCGGATCCCGGAAGTAGAAGCTTGTTCTCAGGTACCCGTGATACCGCTCTTGGATCTCACGAGCCAGTCCAATTGGACTTACCCCGTCACCTGCGTTAGGTATGCCCACCTTATGAGTCACTCGCGGATCCTCCTCGATCCCGCCACGGACGAGCGAGCTTCAGCCCCTCAAGGACCAAGGGGAACCTGGTCGCTGCGGCCCTCGCCCTACGGATCCACCTCGCGGGGATGCGAGGACTCCATCCATCCCGCAAATGTTCGTCCTCCACGAGCGCGAGAACGCACAGCGCGTCGCAGAGGAATGTTTGTCGCTCGGCATCACTGGGACAATCCGCATGTCGAGCGAGCCTGTCGTACCGTTTGCGGAGCCTGTCAACCAGAGCCCGGTGACAGCATCCCCGGCCCAGGCACTGCTGCCGAAGTCGAGTGAGAATCCTCATGGCATTGACCGGGCTGAGCGCTTCCAGGTGCAGTCTCGTTGTGGGCTCGGCGACGATCAGCCGACCGACAACGCCGTTCCACATCTCGCCCGCAGAAGAGCGCCCCCACAGCTTGAGCTCGACTCCAGAGACACCGTCGGTAACCTCGGGAAACCTGCCGAGTTCCCGGAATGGAACTTCTGCTTCACGTCGGCGGCGAGGCAGAGGACGAGCCAATACGGTTCGGTATGGCGCGACGCCAACGTCTACAGTGGTGCCCTCCCAGGCGCGCGGCAGCCGAACCCGCAGCAGACGCTGACTTGTCGCGGCGAAGTCGGCGGCTCGAAGCTCGAACGGCCGATCGGTCCAATCGACGCGAGTCTTGTCCTCCGGCCCATCCAGCATGGACCACCACACTCGGTCGACTCCCAGGCCAATCTCGACCTGTCCGCCTCCACGATGCTCAACAAGGCACAACGTCTCATCGAAAATCGGCAAAGGAGGAAGTTCGACTCTCGTGCCCCCTTCCTCGGTAATAACCGACACGGATACTGCGTCCGCACCAAGCGGGATGACCTGGCAGTGCGCATCATGCACGACTTTGATCGGCGCGGTAGCATGCCCGTTCGAGCTCGGCATGGGTTGCCGCGGCTTCACGCAAGATGGCTTGTAACCCAGCGGCAAACCTGAAGTCGAGACTCTCGATGTGTTGATCCACGTCGTTGTACAGCCGCACTTGGAACCACCCTGCCCGACGCGACGCGATTTCCGGCCGAAGTTCCTCGAAGTCAGACGATGACCGCCGCCAGTGCGTTGATGAATCTTTGACACCCTGATCGATAATCACGACCGTCCCATACGAAACCACTCCGCGACTCCGAAGGTGGGGTGGTTCGCCCCGGAACAACGGTCCAGCCATCGCGTGCGCATCAGGAACCAGATCTCCTTGGAACTCGAACGCCGCGCCGGTAATTGGCACGGACCTGAACTCTCCCTCCAGCGTCCTGAAACCCATCGGATCTTGAACTGCTGAAGGCAGTTCGACGTGATGTGCACGGCACGCGCCAACGACGTGCTCATTGGCGAGAAACGCCGAGTCCAGCATCGGTTGGTTGGGCTCAAATTCCTCAGGAGCAATGATAAGGAACCGACCGTTGGTCAGCGACCGAATGTGTCGGCCTCGGTCACACGAGGCGCCGGATAGCTTGAAGAGCCGAAACGGCTCCTCCGCGAACATGACCTCAGGTCCGTCTCCACATTGAGCTGTGACGGAGTCGCATGGTGAGCTCAGAACCCATCGACCGGATCGCTGCTCGTCCTCTTCCAAGGGTGCGACTCCGTGCCGTAGATCCCATTCCTCGGAGGATGAGGAGTCAGGAACCTCGATCCCAACCAGCCAGTTCATGCCCTTGCGCCAGCAGACGAGCTCTGGTTTCGGCGGCCGGCCACGGCTCCTTAGGCCTGAATCGATCTTAGAATCATCGCGCCGTTGCGGTGCGCCGCATCCCCGCGGCCGACCACCCCGACGCACAGGCTCGACGCGTCCCGGAGTTTGCGGTGTCTCTGGGCTGACGAGCCCGTGACCTGATGCAGGCGGAGCGGACTGGTGGACGTCTTCTTGTCGCGCAGTCTCGTCTACCTTTTTCTCTTCTGAATCGTGTCCCGATGCGTCGATATCAATCGACGCAACAGACGCCGGCGCAGCCTGCGAGCTGTCGTCTTGTGGACTTTGCTGGGACTGGACTTGTTTCAGGTCAGCATCGCCGTCTGCCTTCGGAGCTTCCCACGCAACGTCGATAGACCCTCGATCTGGCTCTGCACCTGGAACGGAAGGAAGTGGCGCAGCTTGGTCCCCTTCTGCCTTCACTGATTCCGCTGTCAGAACAGCTACCGGCGATCCCCACGCGTCGCCTTCCACAGACCTTGGCGTTTCACTTGCGCGTTCATCATTCCGAGGACGAACCGGGAAGATTCGCTCCCGAATCCGAGCGAGGATCCGTACGGCATTTCGGAGCCAGTTCATCGCGAAGATGCCAGCACGAGGGACCTGCGGTGGTTCGGTCTTGCTTGCTCTGGGCATGGGGCCTTTCGCGCATCATAGCCGAGCGGGTTAGCGCCCAGAGGCTCGACCTTCACTTCGCGGGTATCGGGGATAATCCATTCCCATTGGGACGGGCGCAACGTCGCCGGTACAATGTCGACCATCACCCATCAACACGAGGGACTCGCATGACACGGTCATTCCTCAAGTTCTTCTGCACGGGAATCCTAGGAGCGGTCGCGCTGGCACAACAGGCCGCTCCACCGGCCGCGCAGGCGCCGCCGCCGTTCCGGTTCCGCTATATGGGGCCGGAAAGCGCGGGCCGCATCGCGGCCGTGGCCGGCGTGTCCGGCGACACCAACACGTACTACGCTGGCGCGGCGTCGGGCGGCGTCTGGAAATCGACTGACGGCGCGCGGACGTTCGAGCCGGTGTTCGACGATCAATCGTCGCAGGCGATTGGCGCGCTCGCCGTCGCCTCCTCTGAACCCAACACCGTGTGGGCCGGGACCGGCGAAGCGTGGGCGATTCGCGACAGCGACGTGATGGGCGACGGCATCTACAAGTCGACCGACGCGGGCAAGACCTGGAAGAACATGGGCCTCGCCGACACCGGTCGCATCGGCCGCGTGATCGTCCATCCCACCAATCCGAACATCGTCTACGTCTGCGCGCTGGGCCGCACGACGGGACCGCAGCAGGAACGCGGCGTCTTCAAGACGACCGACGGCGGCCAGACGTGGCAGCGCTCGCTGTTCGTCGACGCGAACACCGGCTGTTCGGGCCTGACGCTGGACGCGCACGATGCGAACGTGCTCATCGCCGGCATGTGGCAGGTCGAGATGCACACGTGGGCGGAGCTGAGCGGCGGTCCGGGCAGCGGCGTGTACGTGACGCGCGACGGCGGGGCGACATGGACCAGAGGCGAGACCGGTCTGCCGAAATCGCCCGTGGGGAAGATCGACGTCGCGATCGCGCCGTCCGATTCCAAACGCGCGTACGCGCTGATACAAACCGCGAACCAGGGATCGCTGTGGCGATCGGACGACGGCGCGGCGACGTGGCGCGTCGTGAGCTGGGACCGCACGCTGATCGGCCGCGCAGGCTACTACATTCGCATCGACGTCAATCCGAAGAACGCCGACGAAGTCTTGATCGCGAACAGCAGCTTCCATCGATCGCTCGACGGCGGCAGCACCTTCACCATCAACACGGGCGGCGGCTGCGGCGACTGCCACGACATCTGGATGGATTCGAAGAACGCCGACCACTGGGTGGCGACCGGCGACGGCGGAATGGGCATCACGATCGATCATGGGCGCACCTTCAACCAGATTGCGCTGCCGATCGGCCAGATGTATCACGTCGCAGTTGACAACCAGGTGCCGTACTGGATCTACAGCAACCGTCAGGACGATGGCACGATGCGCGGGCCGAGCGATTCGCCCGCCGCCGTGCCAAACGTCCCGTCGTATCGCGGAATCACAGGCGTTGGATCCGGCCTCGTCGATCCGGCCGCGGCCGGCGGACGAGGCGGGCGCGGCCCTTCGACAGGCTCAGGGCAGGCGGCTGGAGGCGGAGGACGCGGTCGCGGCGCGGCCGGCGGGATCGGCGTGACGCCGTGGCAGCCGAACCTCGGCGGTTGCGAGTCCGGATTCACGCTGCCGGACCTGACGAATCCCGACGTCGTGTGGGCGAGCTGCTACGGCGCCGAGGTGACGCGCTACGACGCCCGCACCAGGCGCGCCCGCTCGGTGAGCCCGACGATCCACACGCTGGACTCGGCGCCGACCGACGTCAAGTACCGCTGCCACTGGACGCCGCCGCTCGCGATCGATCCCTTCGATCACAACACCGTGTATTTCGGCTGCCAGGTGATCTTCAAGACGTCGGATGGCGGGCAGAGCTGGAAAGTCATCAGCCCGGATCTCTCGACGCAGGACGCCTCGCGCATCGTCTCGTCGGGCGGCATCATCGGCGACAACCTCGGGCAGTTCTACGGCGAGCTTGTGTTCGCCATCGCGCCGTCTGAAGTCCAGCGCGGGTTGATCTGGGCCGGCACGAACGACGGCAAAGTGTGGAACACGAGAGACGGCGGCGGCAGGTGGAACGACGTGACGAAGAACATCATCGGTCTCCCGCCGTGGGGGACGGTGAGAAAGATCGAGCCGTCGCACTTCGATCCCGGCACGGCGTACGTCGCGATCGATTTTCATCTCGTCGACAATCGCGATCCGTTCATCTACAAGACCACGGACTTCGGGCAGACGTGGAAGAAGATCAGCGACAGCCTGCCGGCGAAGCATCCGCTCTCCTACGCGCTGTCGATCGCCGAGAATCCGAATCGCCGCGGGATGCTCTTCGCCGGCACTGGCCACGGCTTCTTCTATTCGCTGGACGATGGCGGGCACTGGACGCAGTTCACGGACGGCTTACCAGCGGCGCCGGTCACGTGGATCGTCGTGCCGAAACTCGCTCACGACGTCGTCATCTCGACGTACGGCCGCGGGCTGTTCATTCTGAGCGACATCACGCGGCTCGAGCAGAGCGATCAGGTGACGACCGACG
Organism: Acidobacteriota bacterium; assembly: GCA_016195295.1. Taxonomy (GTDB): domain Bacteria; phylum Acidobacteriota; class Vicinamibacteria; order Vicinamibacterales; family CAVVIG01; genus SRVP-36. The sequence goes on along the minus strand of JACPZV010000389.1, from coordinate 21,711 downwards.
CCGACGCGTTTCTCTACGCGCCGCGTCCCGGTTTCCGTCTCGCGCGCAGCGGGACCGTCGATCTTCTGTACTCGCTGAAGGCCGCGTCGACGGCCCCGGTAAACGCTGTCAAGCTGGAGATTCTCGATGCGGGCGGAACCATCGTGCGAACGCTTCAATCCGCGGGCCGCGCGGGCTTGAACCGCGTCGTGTGGGACCTGCGTTACGAGGCGCCCAAAGCTGTCGCGCTGCGCACGACACCGCCCGATAACCCGCACATCTGGGAAGAACCGCGATTCAAGGGCAAGGACACGCGGCCCATCGTGCACTGGGGCATCGAGCAGGCGGCGTCGGCTGCGCCTATCGCCGCGCCAGGCAAGTACACCGTTCGCTTGATGGTGAACGGCAGGTCGCAGACGAGGCCGATCGAGGTGCTGAAGGACCCGGCGATTCCCTCGTCTGACGGCGACCTGGTCGCCTCGACGATGGCGCAGACGCGCGTTCGCGATCGCATGAACGACACGGCCGACATGATCAACAAGATCGAGATCGTGCGGAAGCAGATCGAAGATCAGCTCCAAACCCATCGGGGTCAGGCGCAGGCCGAAAAGGCGCTCAACGATCTGGACGCCAAGCTGCTCGCGGTGGAGCTGCGGCTGCTGTCGCGGACGGACTTGCACAGCGACGACAAATGGTACGTCGAGGCCTACAAGATCTACATGAACCTCGTCTGCCTGAACGGCGTCGTCGGGAGCGGCGCCGGTGACGTCGCGGGCGGCGCCGACTATCGGCCGACCGACGCGTCGCTCGAAGTGTTGGAAGGGATCGATCGGGATCTCGCGGCCGCGAGGGCGGAATTCAATCGCGTGATGGATCAGGACGTGCCGGCGTTCAACCGCACGGCGGCCGCCACGGGTCTCTCGGCGCTCAGACCCGATCGGTAGTGTCCGGCTTCAGCCGGACCTGAACCGACGGTTGCCAATATGGCCACATGTAGCTATTTTGGCAACATGACGTCGACGGGCATCCGCGAGCTGAAGGACAACCTGAGCAAGTACGTGCGTCGAATCGAGGCGGGCGAACGCATTGCCGTGACGGCGCACGGCCGGGTCGTCGCCGAACTTGGTCCGCCACCAAAAGGGACGCGCGCTGGCCGGCGGTCTCAGTACGAGAAGCTCGTCGCGGCGGGAATCGTCCGGCTGCCGCTCGAATCCGGCGATCCTCTGGCGGGCTGGCCGACGCTTCGTCTTTCGGCCGGGACCGCCGCGCAACTGATCGACGCTGACCGTGGCGAGGCGTAAGGTCGTCCCGACACTGCACGCCCTTTGGGAACCAACGCCGACCGTGATTGGCGTCAGCGTGTTGTCGCGGGTGGTCCCTGCCACACTGAGAATCCGTTGGTCCTGTGCGCATTGATCTTGTCGACTATAACGGAGCCGACGTCTTGCTCGGCACCCCCTATGCTTCCGAGTGGCGCGAACTCGTTGATGTCACGCGAGGGATGCCTCTCCACCTCAAGGCGTCCGATCAGGCCGGACTCGTTGGAAACTTGATTTTTGATCCTGTCGGTACGAACGCCTACTTGAAGCAGGCGCTCGTGGATCTCGGCTGGAATGCCGGGGTTGTCATTCCAGATGAGTTCTCTTTCCTCGGCACCGACGTGGACTTTGTGAAGGGTGGCCTACTCGGTGAGGTGCAGTTCTCGAACTACCCCGTTCCTGCTCAACAACGTAATTCGGAGCGAATTGTTCTACAAAGCGAAGGTGCCGCTCGCGGGCATGCCCTTCGAGGTTGTCGTGATCGTGACAAAAGGGAAGATGTTCCCAGCCTCGAATAGCACGCTCTACTATGAACAGGCGCGCAGTCAGTTGAATGAGTTGGCAAAACACCGAGTCTTCGACGCGCCGATTCGTCTCGTGGGTCTTTTCGAAGAACCCGGCTCGATAGTAGAAGCCACTTGGACTTCGTACGAAGCGTCGCGCTATTCGCGCACCGTGACCGATACCCGTCGGCTGCAGGTTCAAATCGACCGGCCACGCACGGAGCGCAGCCGGTGCACGCTGCGGATCACTCGACCTTGAAGAGCGGCAGCCGCCGGTCTGATTTGACGCGTCCACCCTTAAAGTAGTCCTGGGGCGCATCGTCCTTCCGGAGCTTCTGCCTGGGATGATCGGGACGGAGTCTGATATTACCTAAACCCCCCTTTAGGTGTCAACTGCGATCTAGCCGACACCATCAGGAGTTTAAGATAATGCCTGAGATGGCGAAGCGACTCCCTCCGGCAGTGCACAAGTTCTTTCGGGGCAAGCGCGTTCCGGTGGAAGTGCTCAAGTTCTTTCGCGCCCAAGGCGCAAAAGGCGGCCGGATTGGTGGCAAGCGGTCGCTGGAAACAATGACACCCGAACAACGTGTCGCCAGAGCCAAGAAGGCGAGTCAAGCTGCTTCAGCAGCCAGAGAGCGAGCCCGTCGATCGAAGGGCTAAAACGTGCCAGTGGGCACTGTCTCGACAAGCACGGCAAATCAGAACTTGTGTTTGATCACACGTGAGTACGTCGGGCTCGGTGGACGCGAACGTCATCCGGTTCTCGCAGGGAGCGACATATGGCACGCACGATCCTCGCGGTACTCGTGGCGGCGACGCTTGGCGCCTGCGCGCAGGCCCCGCCGGAACAGCAGATCATCAACGATGCCGCGAGCGCCCTCGGCGGTCGCGCGCGCGTTCAGGCCGTCAAGACGCTCGTCATTGAAGGCTCGGGGATCAACGGCAACCTGGGCCAGGACATGACGCCCGACGCCACGGGACAAGCGTTCACGCTCACCGGCTACAAGCGCGCGATCGATGTCGCGGCCGGACGCGCGCGAATCGAGCAGACGCGCACGCCGAATTTCACGTACTTCCAAGGTCAGCAGGCGCAGAAACAGGTGCTCGGCGTCGACGGCAGCATGGGTTACAACATCGCCGTCAATGGCACCGCGACGCGCGTCGCGAACGCCGTCGCGACCGATCGCCGCGCGGAGATCTATCATCATCCGCTCACGATCGTCCGTGCCGCGCTCGATCCGGCGGCCACGCTGTCCCAGCCTCGCACGCACGACAGCGAGCGCATCGTCGACGTCGCCACGGCCAACGGCCTCAAGTTCACGCTGGCGATCGATAGCGCGACCAAGCTGCCGACGCGCGTCGTGTCGATGACGGACAACGCCAACCTGGGCGACGTCGCTATCGAGACCAGCTTCGCCGACTACCAGGACGTCAGCGGGCTGAAGCTCCCGACGCATCTGACGACGAAGACCGACAGGTACACGACGGTCGACATCAAGGTGACGAAGCAGATCGTCGATGGCGACGCGGGCGATGACAGCGATCTCAGGGCGCCGGCGGCCGCGGCGTTGGCCGCGCCGATCGCAGGCCCTCCGCCCGCCACAGTGACGACGGAAGAGATCGCGAAGGGCGTCTGGTTCCTCGCCGGCCAGTCGCATCACAGCGTCCTGGTGGAGTTCGCCGATCACCTGACGCTGATCGAGGCTCCGCAGAACGACACGCGCGCGCGCGCGGTGATTGCGAAGGCGCGAGAGCTGCGGCCGAACAAGCCGCTGACGCAGGTCATCAACACTCACCACCACTTCGATCACTCCGGCGGCATCCGCGCCGCCGTGTCGGAAGGCCTCACGGTCATCACGCAGAAAGCGAATGCGGCGTTCTACCAGGATGCGATCTCGCGGTCGCACTCGATCGTGCCCGATGCGCTGGCGAAGAGTCCCAAGCCGCTGAAGATCGAGACCATAGACGAGGAGATGGTCCTCAAGGACCGTGCGATGACGGTCAACCTGTACCGCGTCGCGGGCAGCGCGCACGCCGATACGCTCCTGATGGCGTACTTCCCGAAGGAGCGACTGCTAGTGGAGGCCGATGTGTTCAGTCCGGCCGCGGCCGTGCAGCCGTACGCGGCGAATCTGCTCGAGAACATCAAGAAGCACGATCTGAAAATCGATCGTATTGTGCCGATTCACGGCGCCATCGTGCCGTACAGCGAGTTCCTGAAAGCGGTTCCGACCGCGCAGCGCGTTGACCACGCCTCCCGCAATCGCTTCTCAGTTCAAACTTTTTCGTGGACGGGCGCAGGCTTGCGTTTTCCCGTTGGCAGCGGAATGAGCATCGGCGTCTCGCGGCGGTACCGCTCGTATGTCTGACGGTGCGCCTCAAGCAAATCATGCTCTTCGAGTTGAAGCGCGACGAGGATGTAGGCAGTCGTAATGACGGTGAACATCAGATGGCCGAGGGTCATCACCGGCGTCGCCCAAAACGCGATGAGAAAGCCGAGCATGATCGGGTGCCGAACGATTTTGTACAGACCCCTCGTCACGAACGAGACGGGCGTGTACGGCCGCTGTTGGAAGTACAACGTGACCTGACGCAAGCCAAACAAATCGAAGTGATCGATCATGAACGTCGAGAGCAACACGATCAGCCAACCGACGCCGAAAAGTCCGAGCAGGAGCACTCCCAGCATCGTCGACCGCGCGTCCCACACCACGCCGGTGATCGGACGCCATTGCCAGAACAGCAGCAATAGGATCAAGCTGGCCAGCAGCACATACGTGCTCCGCTCGATCTGTTTCGGCACGATCCGGGTCCACCAGCGCTTGAAGGCCGGCCGTGCCATGACGCTGTGCTGGACCGCGAACAGAGTCAAAAGCAGCACGTTCGTGACGAGCGTCTCCATCAGCGGAAACGTCGCCCCCGAATCGATCGATTTGGGCACAAAGATGTTGCCGACGAATCCGATCGCGTAGAGAAACGCGCCGAGGAACACCGCATAGGCGACGAACCCGTAGACGAGCGTCAGGATTTGAGCCATCTGTTGCGCCCTCCTCAAGCTCTGCGAAGTGAGGCGCTATCCTGTGTCTTCCTGGTTCAGCAGTCAATACATTTCATCAGGTCGTAGGCGCACCTCGATGGCGGTGCCGGTGAAGACGACGTCGCGGGTGATCGGCATGCCGGCCGCGCGAACGGTGATCCGCCGAGACGCGGGCGGACGCATCCGCGATCCGTTCGCCAGCTGCAGCGTCAATCGCCGCGTCGTGTCATTCCATCGGAACTCGATGCCCATCCAGTCTCCTCGTCTGTAGTCAAACGTCCGCCCATCATCTTCGTACAGCGTGAACGCGCCGTTAGCGCCGGGGAAGACCTGGACGGTAAGCGGCGCGTCGACCGGCTCGCTCGTGTACTGCTTGACGGGGCCGAGCGGCAGGATCGCACCCGCGCGGACGAACAGGGGCATCGTTTCGAGATCGACGGGCCGGCTGATCTCGCGTCCGCCGTCACGTGCCTCCTCAGTCCAGAAGTCGTACCAGCGTCCGGCGGGAAGATAGACGCTGCGGGAGGTTGCGCCTTTCTCGACGACCGGCGCGACGAGGATATCGCGGCCCCACAAGTACTGGTCGCCGCGCGCGACGGCCGCTCGATCGATCGGGTAGTGCAGCCACAGCGCGCGCACGACCGGCAGTCCGGTCTGGTGCGCCTCGTGGACGGCGCTGTAGAGGTACGGCATCAAGCGGTAGCGGAGCTCGAGGAACTTCTTGCAGATCGGCTCGACCGCGGCGTTGCGCAGCTCGCTGAGATCGGGATTGGCGGCGCCGCCCGTGTAGTTGGAGATCTCATCCGGCTCGATCGACCCGGTGTTCCAGCCCCACGGCAAACGCAGCGTCCACGTCCGCCCGTGCGATCGGAAGAGCGGGCAGAACGCGCCGAACTGGAACCAGCGGACGTACAGCTCTCCAGTGAATTCTTTCGTGGGCACGAATCCGCCGATGTCCGTGCCCCAGAACGGAATGCCCGAGAGCGCGGTGTTGACGGCGACCGGCACGTGCGTTTTCAGCGTTTCCCAGGTGGAGTAAACGTCGCCGGACCAGAGGAACGCACCAAAACGCTGCATTCCCGGACGGCCGTTGCGGTGAAGCGCGTAGACGCGCTGGTTCGGACGCCACTGTTGACTGCCGTCCCAGTACATCCGATTGCGGGCGAGACGCGACGGCCCATCCAGTCCGTCGCCTTGATCCGGCCACCAGCCGTCGACGCCGGCATCGAACAACGGTTTGTGGACGGGCCAGTAGCAGCTCACCTGTCGATCGTCTGGCCACTTGCCGTCACTCGTGCGGCCGCTCGGCAACGGCGGCGCCGTGCACGGATCGCCGACAGCGCCGGTCAGCGTCCGGCCCTCCAGGACGATGTGCAGGACGACTTTGAAGTGATCGTCGTGCAACTGTTGAATCATCGCGGGCGGATCGGGAAACACGTTCTTGTTGAACACGAACTCGCCGTTGTCGGTGTTCCAGCCCGAGGGGCAGAAGCCCGTCCCGAGATAGATCATCGTGTCGCAGGGCAGTTTCTTCTCGCGGAACATCTTCGCTTCCTGGAGGATCTCGTCGCGGCTGGCCAGCGTGCGGTGCGACTGCTGGTAGCCGAACGACCAGAGCGGCGGCATCTCGGGGTAGCCGGTGAGCCGCGCGTATTCCGCCATGATCGCGGCCGGATCGCTCGCGCCCACGACGAAGAAGTCGAGCGGGAGCGGAGCGCCGGCTGGAGGATCGAAGCGTCCTTCCGTGCCGGAGAAGTCGAACGTGCCGTACGGCTGATGAATGAACATCGCCCAGCCGTCGGTGCCGATCAGCCATTGCACGGGCACGCGTCCGCCGTGCGTGCGCAGCTCGTAGCCGCTCTGGCCGCTGCGCATGCGATCGGTCGAGCCGCGCCGATCGAACTGCGGTCCGCCTTCGCCGAGTCCGAGGAGTGGACGGTCGCCGAGCGCGAACGTCAACGCGCCGGTCTGCTGATCGATGTGGAGCTGCTGGACGGTGCGGCCGTTCGCGTGACTGACCGTGATGTGTAGGGCGGGCCTTTCAGGCCCGCCAACCGACGCGCGAACGATCAAATCGCCAGCACGCGCGGCGGCTGGACGCGGAAGCGTGCGCAGCCGGGCGACCGGCGCCGGCCAGCGGCGATCGACGAGCGATCCGTCGCCTCGGACCGCCTGCGCGCTGCCGTTGACAATGGCCGCGATCGTGATGCGCGCGGTCAGCGAACTCGCGGCGGCGATCGCGATCTCGACTGGCTGTGCCGCGACGGTGATCGCATCGTCCCGCGCGCCAGCGCCAGGCGCGCCGACAAGCGCGCCGGCGCTGACCGACCCGACACGCTTGAGCAGTTCCCGGCGGGAGATGGAGGTCATGAGGTCAAACTCTGAACCACGGAGATCACGGAGGGAAATGGGCCACGGAGATACGGAGTCACAGCGATAAGAAACTCCACAGACCGTGTTCGACGCGTCGAACACCTCCGTCTCTTTGTGGCTATCACATCCGGTCTTCCTCTGTGTCCTCTGTGTTATTTTTCCCGGTCAAGCAAGGGACGCAGCGTCAGCATAAGGGCGCTGTCGTCTGGCGGCAACCACTGTTACACTGCGCACCACACAGGAGGATCACCATGTGGAGTCGACGTTCTATTCTGCGGCTGGCCGGCGCGGCGACGGGGGCAGCGTTCGCCGTTCGCCACTACGGGATCGACGAGGTTGCCGCCGCCACGGCGGCCATCGAGAACCGTTCGCCCGATGAGGTCGCAGCGGACGAAACCTACTGGCGCGAGATCCAGTTCGCGTTCACGCTGGATCGCACGCTGATGAACCTCAACAACGGCAATTCGTGTCCCAGCCCCACCGTCGTCCACGAGGCGTACAAACGGTACCTGGACTCGTCGAACCAGGCGCCGGTGTACCACCGCGGACTGATCGAGCGGAACATCGAAACGGCCCGGCGGCGGCTGGCCGCGGAGTTCGGCGCCGACCCGGAAGAGATCGCCATCACGCGCAACGCCAGCGAGTCGCTGCAGATCGCGCAAAACGGTCTCGATTTCAAGCCGGGTGACGAAATCATCACGACCGAGCAGGACTACGGGCGCATGCTGACCACGTGGGACCAGCGCGCGCGGCGGGACAAGATCAAGATCACGCGCCTCGATTTTCCGTGCCCGACGACGCAGGCGGATCTCCTGCAGCGGTTCGAGAAAGCGATCACGCCGCAGACGAAGGTGCTGCACTTCTGCCACATCACCAATCAGTCCGGGCAGCTTTTCCCTGTCCGTGATCTGAGCCGGATGGCGCGGCAGCGCGGCATCACGACGATCGTCGACGGCGCCCACGCGATGGGCCACTTTCCGTTCAAGCTGCGCGATCTGGAGATGGACTTCTACGGCGTGAGCCTGCACAAGTGGCTGCTGGCGCCGACCGGCACCGGCCTGCTCTACGTCCGCAAGGACCGCATCGCGTCGACGTGGCCGCTGCAGGCCGCGCCGGAGCGTCGCGACAACGACATCCGCAAGTTCGAGGAAATCGGCACGAGCCCCGCGGCCACCAAGGCGGCGATCAACGAGGCCATCGCGTTCCAGCAGGCCATCGGCATCGAGCGCAAAGCCGCGCGCCTGCGCTACCTGACGCTGCGCTGGGCGAACGAACTGAAGAAGAATCCGCGAATCAAGCTGCACTCGAGCCTCGAGTCGGGGCAGACGTGGGGCCTGGCGGTCGTGTCAATCGACGGCGTCGATTCGAACAAGCTCGTCACGCACTTGTGGGACAAGCACCGCATCGTGATCACGAGCGTGGGGCACGAGAATCTCAAGACACCCAGCCTCAGCTATCGCGGGCTGCGCGTGACGCCCAACATCTACACGCCGCTCGAAGAGATCGATTACTTCGTCGAGGTGATGCAGAACGTGGTGAAGAACGGGCTGCCGGCCTAAGCGGCGCGGAATCTGGTCATCTTGTCACCTGGTTATCTGGTCATTTGATTGGGGCATTGGGTGAGAGGCGAATGCTGAGCGCGGGAACACGCGTCGGCCCGTACGAAATCGTCGCGCCGCGCGGCTGCCACCACCGGCGGCACGAGCGCATCGCCGATTGTCGCTCTGCGCTACTTCGGAAGAAGAAGCCTGACGCCCAGCATGGCTCGGCGTGGATCGACAAACACGTTCGGACGTGCGAAATTCTGGCTGAACAGATTGTCGTCCGCGAGTCCTTCCTCCGCCGTCTTGTTCAGCGCATTCAGCACGTCGAGGAGCAGTTCGATCTGTCCGCGTCCGGCGAAGCGAAGGGTTTTCGACACGCGCAGGTCGAGCAGGGTTTGCGACGACAGCCGGCGCGATCCGCGCGGCTCGAGGAGCACTCGCTGGGCAGGCGCCTGCGGCAGGGAAACCAGCGCCGTCGCCGCCCACGGCTGCCCCGTCAAATACTGAAGGTTGGCCGCCACCATCACACCGGTCCTGGGGATCTCGAGCGATCCCATCAATCGGAGTTCGTGCGTCCGGTCGTTCGGCAACTCGCCGATTGCGTTCGTCAGACTGTTCGGGTCGCGCCCGAACGTGTTGGCGCCGAACGTGCTGCTGAACTGACCGCCGCCTGGCGTGGTGCCGCTCGACGGCTGGAGACCCTCCGTTCGCGAGAGCGTGTATGACGCGAGCGCCTGCCAGCGATCGGCCCAGCGTCTCTCGAGGGCGAACATCGCGCCGTTGTATCTGAGGAAGTAGCCCTCCGGGTTCGTCAGAAGGAAGCGGCGATCGGCGGTCGAGTTCGTGAGCACGAGGACCGGGAATGTGCGGCCGTCCGACAGCGCTCTCGTCTGTGCTCCATAGACTCCGCCGGTATCTTCCCAGCCGATGAAGTCCCGCCCGGCTTTGTGCACGAGCGCCACGGTCGCGGCCAGGTGGCTTGCCAGTTCGCGGTCGACGCTGATCGAGAACTGATCGGTCCGGGGCGCTTTCGTGTCGGGATCGAGCCGCAGCTGCGTCGTATCGACGACCGACACGATACGCGAGTATTGACCGGTCGCCGGATCGAAGCGCGCGGTCGTCGTCGGGGTCTGGCCCGGGTGAATCGGTGCGAGCTCGCCCGTCAGGATGCCTCCATAGAAGCGGCCGTAGTTCGTACGCAAGATCGTCCGTCCGCTGGGCGTGAGCTTCACCGCAAGGCCCAGACGTGGTGACACGACATCCCAGGTGTACAGAGTGCCCAGACCACGAATCGTCGCGCTTGTCTCGTGCCCCTCCGCATCACGTGCCGGAAGATCCGGGCTGATGGCGGTGCTGTGATCGTATCTGACGCCCAGATCGAGAGTCAGACGGCCGCCCAGCCGGACAGAATCCATGGCAAAGGCGCCGGTTGTGGTGAACTCTCCGCCCGCGATGGAGGGTGCGCGAAAGACCGCCTGGAACCGCTGTCCGTTATTGTCGGTGTACTGGACGCCACCAGGAAACGCGCTATAGCCGTCATGTCTTCCATCCTCGATCTGCACGCCCGCCTTGAACTCGTGATCGCCGGCGAGCAGGTTCGTCCGGTAGTGGCTGAGGGTCGCCTTCGTAGTCGTCCGGGTCAACGTGAGGCTGCCGAAACTTGGAGGACCTCCGCTTGAGAGGCCCGTCGCCGTGTCGCTGCGGTTCGGGATGGTGCGATCGCCGGTACTCGGAACGCCCTCCTGCGGCGCCAGGAAGCGGGAGACCCGAGCGTCCCACAGCGTGTTGCCCGACAGCACGTGCGTCAGGTGTGCGAACGTGCCCGTCGGCCGCGATCCGCTGGTGCGCACGGTCGTCTCGATAGGTTTCGACAGAGTGGGCCGATCGGGACTGACCCAGAACTCATCGTGAAAACTGCTGAGCAGCTTCAGTTGCGGTGCGATCTGCCACGTGACCTTTGCAAACAGCTTGTCGTACTCGTCGGTCCGCGGGAATCTCGGGTCCGTGCCCGGCTGGCTGTCGTAGTCGCGGAGGAATTGATAGCCGCCGAAGAACCAGAGCCGGTCGCGCAGGATCGGACCGCCGAGATGTGTTGTGAGGTCACGATATCTCGCGCGCGCGTACGCGGTTTCGGGCTCCGTGCAGCGAACGCACACGATCCCCACCGGGTGGCTGGTGAGACCGTCGGTCTGCCCGTAGTACGAGGCGTCGTACTGGAAGGTGTTGCCGCCTTGCTTGGTCACGGCGTTGAAGACCGCGCCCTCGACGTTCCCAAACTCGGCCGACGCGCCGAGCGAATCGATCTGGAGCTCTTCGATGACGTCGACGTCAGGCTGCGGTGCCGCCCCGCCACTGCACGGGCACGTGAAATTGGTGCCGTCCAGGAGAAACGCGTTCTCGTTGGCGCCCGATCCGAACACCGACACGCTGTTGCTTGTGCCGCTCGACGGAGACGTGGCCGAGACGCCCGGCGCCGCTTTGATGAAGTCGAACATGCTGTAGCGGCGAACTGGAATGGCCTCGAGCTGGTCTCGCTCGTAGCGGCTGGACAGTCCGCTGCGGCGCGCCTCGATCGAGCTTTTGCCCTCGACGGCGATGGATTCAGCGAAGGCCGCGAGTTTGAGGATCACCGTGCGCTCGATGCTGTCGCCCACACCAATCCGGATCTCGTCTTCACGGTAGGGTGCGAACCCGGCGAGCTCAATCAGCAGTGTGTACGGGCCAGGCGCGAGCTCGCGGTACCGGAACTGTCCCTTCTCATTGAGAGCCGACACTGCCGGTCCGCCAATCAGGGCCGCCGAACTCAAATGTACCGATGCGTCAGGCAGGACTCCGCCAGACTCGTCTTTCACCATGCCGAACAGGCTTCCAGTGAGCACCTGGGCATCGGCGATGCTCGAGACGAGGACGAGGAGACCTGCCGCTTGCAACACGGTCGGAACGATCGATCTGAGGAACATGGCGCCATCTCCACGGATGTTCCGGTAAGGACGTCACACTCCTATAGGCGTAATGCGGCGCATTTCTCCCTCATGCCCACGGGGCGCCGGGAGGCGTCGGTGCTACCCTCCTTCAGGGAGGCGATCGGCCCATGGCACAGCGACGGGAACCGCGTGAAGCGGTGACCGCGTTCCTTCTCAGTTGGCGTCAGGGCGACAAGGCCGCACTCGATCGTCTGGTGCCGCTCGTCTACGAGGAGTTGCGCCGCGTCGCGCGCGGGCACCTCAAGGCCGAGCGAGACCACTCGCTTCAGACGACGGCCCTCGTTCACGAGGCGTACCTGCGGCTCGTGGACCTGGACCGCATGACCATCCACAGTCGCACGCACTTCTTCGCGGTCGCGGCGCGCCTGATGCGGCAGATCCTCGTCGACCACGCTCGGAAAAGACTCACCGACAAGCTCGAGCTGTTGCTGGACTCGCACGAGCGCGCGAAGAGCTTTCTGGAAACGCCGGCGGTCCCGCCGCTCACCGACGCGACGGAGACGACGCACTTGGAAGGCCGGCGCATCGGTTCGTACCAGCTCGCCGCGCGCATCGGCGCGGGCGGGATGGGCGAAGTCTACAAGGCGCGCGACACGCGGCTCGACCGCACGGTGGCAATTAAAGTCCTGCCGGCTCTCGTCGCGCAGGATCCTCACGCGCGCGAGCGCTTCGAGCGAGAAGCGCGCGCCGTCGCCGCGCTGAACCATCCAAACATCTGCACGCTGCACGACGTCGGGCATCAGGAAGGCGTCGACTTCCTGGTGATGGAATTCCTGGAAGGCGAGACGCTGGCGACGCGGCTGGCCAAGAAGCCGTTGCCGGTGGCGCAGGCGCTCCAGCTCGCCATCCAGATTGCGTCGGCACTCGACAAAGCCCACCGCGCCGGCATCGTCCACCGCGATCTCAAGCCCGGCAACATCTTCCTCGTACGTGGCGGCGGGGCTTCCCCGCCGACCGCAAAGCTGCTCGACTTCGGGCTGGCCAAAGCGATGGCGCCCGCCATCACGGTCAGCTCCAGGGCGATGACGGGGTCGCCGAGTCTCACGGCGCCCGGCCTGATCGTCGGCACGGTTCAGTACATGGCGCCGGAGCAGATCAAAGGAAAGGAGGCCGATGCGCGCACGGACATCTTCGCGTTCGGCGCCGTCCTCTTCGAAATGCTCGCCGGACGGAAAGCGTTCGATGGGGACAGCCACGCAAGCTTGATGGCCGCCATCCTCGAACGAGAGCCGCCGCCACTTTCGACTCTCCAGCCGCTCGCGATCCCCGTGCTCGATCGCATCGTCAGAACCTGTCTGGCCAAAGATCCCGACGATCGCTGGCAGACCGCGCGCGATCTCCTGCGCGAGCTGCAGTGGCTTGCCGAACGGGATGCTGGGGCAGACGAGGCGCGCGCGCTGGCAGCCGCGAGCGCCCCGTGGCTGGGAAGCCGCACGCGGACCGCGGCCGCTGTGAGCATCGTTGCGCTCGTGCTTGCCGGCGCGCTCTGGTTGGGATTGAGGGGCGGGAGCGGGCCTGCAGGCGAGCGCCGGGTGGCGCGCTTCACCGTGGACCTTCCAAGGGGTCAAGTGATTGTCGGGGAATTCAACCCGCACTTGGCCCTTTCACCGGATGGCACGCAGTTGGCGATCACGACGCTGCCCGGACCGGTGTCCATCCGGCGGTTCGACGGCCTTGAAACGCGGTCGCTCGAGGCATCAGCCTCGCCCGGCTTTCGTGGTGCGCCCCTTTTTTCGCCAGACGGCACCGCCGTTTCCTTCATCGAGGGTAACGCGATCTTTTCGTGGGCGCGCCCGTTTTACAAGGCCGCGCTATCCGGGGGAGCGGCGGTCAAACTGGCGGACTACGACGCCTTCCACAAGGGGGACTGGGCAGCCGACGGGTGGATCTACTGGACGGCTCGCTATCCAGGCGGCATCGTTCGCATCTCCGACGCGGGAGGTGACATCCAGCCGGTGACCGAGCTCGACGTCAAGCATGGTGAGCGAAGCCACCGGTTCGCGAGCCTGTTGCCCGGAGGGCAAGCGCTCATTTTCACGGTGGCCTTCGAAGGGATCAACAACTACGACGATGCGCGAATCGATCTGTGGGATCTCAAATCGCGAGAGAGAAAGACACTGATCGTTGGGGGGACGTCAGCCGCCTACTCTCCCTCGGGACACATCGTCTACGCCCGGGCGGGCAAGCTTTTGGCGGTGCCGTTCGACGCGTCGCGGCGGCAAGTGACCGGTGCGCCGTTCGAGGCACTGGATGGTGTGTTGATGAGCAGCAACACCGGCGCCGCGGAGTTCTCACTCTCGCGGCGCGGAGATCTCGCATACGTCCCTGGTTCCGCCGTGGACAGGCATCGGGCGCTGGTGTGGGTGGACCGATCGGGGAAGACCGAGCCGTTGCCATTGCCGCCCGCCTCCTACTTGTACCCGCGGCTTTCGCCGGACGGCCGCTACCTGGCAGTGGAGATCGAAGGTCCGAATCACGATTTCTACGTCTATGATTTCGCCCGGTCGGTCCTGACCAAGATGACGACGGATGGCCAAAGTCACGACCCGGTCTGGACGCCGGACGGCAAACAGCTGGCGTTTCGGTCCTGGCTGTCAGGCGGCATGACGCTGTGGATGATGCCCGCAGACAGGAGCGCGAGCGCCGTGCGCCTGGACCCGACTGGGAGTCGACAGAGTCCGTGTCGTTTTCTCCCGATGGACGGTTTCTCACCTTCGATCAAAAGGATGCGCAAACGGGAAACGACGCATGGGTGTTGCCGCTTGAAGGCAGCAACCGTCAACCACAGCCCCTCGTCCGATCGCGATTTGGAGAGGGCTCCGCGAAGTTCTCTCTGGACGGTCGCTGGATCGCGTACGCGTCGGACGAATCTGGCAAATCGGAAGTCTACGTTCAGCCGTTCCCGGGGCCCGGACCGAAGGTGCAGATTTCCAACGCTGGTGGGTTCGACCCGGTGTGGCGACGATCGGGTGGAGAACTCTATTACCGCAGCGGAAGAACCATGATGGTCGTGTCCATCACCACGTCCCCTGAAATCCGAGCCTCTGCGCCGAGACAACTGTGGGAAGGCAACTATTCGGCCGGCACAAGTTCCTCATGCGGCATGGTCGGCGTAACCTCAACGAACTATGACATCACGCCGGACGGGCAGCGCTTCCTGATGGTTCGCGACGAGGACAGTTCGGTCGCAGGAACCCGAGTCGTCGTCGTGCTCAACTGGGCGGAGGAATTGAGAGAGCTGGCCCGCACTCGGTCGTCACCCCCCACTCGCACCGTGAAAGGGAACTGACCAGTTCTCCAAGCCAGTCAGCTATGACGGTTCGTCCCGACGAGTGGCCGCGCCTGAAGGCAGTGTTCGATGGTGCGCGCGCTGTCGGCGGACGCCCGCCCCGCCTATCTCTCGAGGACGTGCGAAGGCGACGACGCCTTGCGCCAACAGGTCGAGCAGTTGCTGGCGTCGCACGAGCGCGCGAAGAGCTTTCTCGAGACGCCTGCGGCCCTGCGGCTCGATGAGATCACCAGGACGACCCAACTCGATGGTCGGCGGTCGAGCTCGTTACGGCTTGAGCCCTTCGAGCCACACGACATCGCTGTCGCCCTCACCAACGGCGGCGAAGACATCTTCGCGACTGCGCACGCCCCAGCAGCGGCTGCCGCGACGCCTTCGACATGGCTATCATAGCCATATTGAAGGAGCCTCCGTGCGAAGCACCAACATCGCCGACCTTCCGCAACCGGCTCACACACTACCTGCGGGAGGTCCGGGCCGGCGAGGAGATCGTGGTCCGCGATCGCCAGCGGCCGATCGCGAAGATCGTCCCGTTCACGGCGGATGATGCCGAGGCCGAGGATGCGGCGCTGGTCGCCGCCGGGCTCATGCGCAAGGGTTCCGGCGCGTTGCCGCCCTCGTTCTGGAACGCACGCCGCCCCCGCCTGGCACTGCGAAAAGCCGCAGCGGCCGTCCGCGCCGATCGCGACGACGACTGAACATGACGTTCCGAACGCGAGCGCGATCGGCCCGTGATGCGCACGGCGCGACGCCGACGCGGCGCAACTCGCGGCAGCGCTCGTCTGATGCCGGGAACGCCCGAAGCAGCGACCGTTCGTCTGCTTCGACGAGCGGTTGGGGACCGCCGCGACCGCGCTCGGGTTTTCGGTCCGTCCATAGCCGACAAGTCAGGCAACAAGAAGGCGATCTGTAGGGGATACGCCGCGGCCTGGCACACCTCGGCGCGGGCATCTCAAATCTGGACGCCAAGATGCGCTGCGGCCTCGCGCACCTCCGCGAGGCGCGTCGAGAGCATCCGCGGCGGCGCGGCGATGACGATGTGAGGCAGCGCGCGTTCATGAAAGAGCGTCACGTTCGTCCACTCCGCGTCCAGCGTGGACCACCACGACAATCCGCCGGCGCCCTCACGGAACACGGACGCCGCGATCCGCTGCGTCACCGCTCGTCGCAGCGTCGCGACCTGCGAGGGCCGAAGGCGCCGCCTCACGAGCGCCGCGGGATCATCGAGATCGACGATGGGCAGCGCGTCGTCGAGCCGCAGCATCACCAGCGCTTTGGTCCTGCCGTTGGCGCGCACGAAGTCGCCGTCGCGCAGGACGTGGCCGCGGAGATACTGGATGCATTCGGCGATTGCCGAGACGGCAAGCCGCGAGCAGTACCAGGCGCCGTATTGCGCGGGACTGTCATGGCGTCCGGCGCCTTGCCGCGAGCGCGCGACACACAGCGGGCCGCCTTCGGATCGACCGAGTGATGCGCCGTCCCAGTCGAAGACTCGGAACAGCTCCACTCAGGCGTACGAATCGAGATCGGCCTGCTCGATCGCGGCGATGACTTCGGAGAGGCGATTGCGCGCAAGGAGATCGAGCGGCCGCCGGTGGCCCAGGTGCGCGTTCGTCGCGCTGAGCCACTTCCGGACGGTGGCCGGCGCAAAGGTCTGGAGCAGCCGTGCAAGGACGAATTCGAGCGCCTCGAGCTTGGCCTTGTTGCGCGGGTCCGGTTCGTCGCCCGCCAACCAGCGCGAAACCCGCGATCGGTGGACGTGCAGCAGGCGGGCGACTTCGCTCTGTCCGCCGAGCTCCTCCGCGATCCGGCGGAGCTTCACCCGCGTGAGGCGTTCGATCGCGACAGCCACGTACGCATTGTAGCGCACCGAATCCAGGTCGCGCAACAAGTTCTGTTGCGTGGCCCCAGAGCCGTCAACCGTCAGCCCTGGCGCTGGTCCGTGATTTCGGTCCGCACCCTCATCTGACGGAGATCGCCTGGCCGACAGGCGGGGGCTTCCATGGCGGATAGCGGCCCCTCGTCGGGACCGCGTTGTTCGAAGAGGGCTCGAGCCGTGCGAACCACGCGATGGAGTCGTCTTCGAGGGCGGCGTCGAAGTGGAAGCCGATCTTTGTCGGCCGGCCGTCGTCCGGCACATAGTCATCGACCACGAACCCGGTCCACAGCGACCGGAGCGTGACGACGATCGCCACCACGCCGAGAATGACGGGCCAGCGTGGATGATTCAGCCAGCGAGCAGTGAACTCTTTCATTCCCAGTGTTCGGTGTCGAGGTGCCACTTCATGGACTGAAATCCTACTGAATCGACCTGAGTTAGAGTCGACATCGTGAACTGGCAGCATCTGAACATCCTGGCCGCCGCGAACTACCTGCGCGAGCGTATCGCGAGCGGCGACTCCGGCCCGCGGGCGAAGGAGGTGTACGAAGGCCTTCTCGACGTGCTCGATCCGTCGCGGCGCGCCGCCCGGCTTCAGCGTGAGAAGGCCGCGGCGATCGAGGCGTCGATCGCCGAGCAGACAGCGCGCGCGCGCCGAGCGACTCGCGAGCGTCGGATCTCGAGCGACAACCGGAAAACCAACGTCGGTAATCCGGCCGGCGCCGAACGACGAGGCCGAGCCGATCGCCGGACCGGACGCGAGCGCCGTAAACCTTGATTCGATCCTTTATTTCGTTCCTGGCGCGGCCGGCGCGACTGACAGGACGCGCAACTCAGGCAGCCGTCCGCGGTCGACGGAGCGCCCTTCTTTGAACACCGCGGAGACCTTGCGCAGGTTTTTGATGTCCGCCAGCGGATCCGCCGTCAGGACCACGAGATCCGCGAGCTTGCCGGGCTCGATCGTGCCGAAATCCTTCAATCCGCGCGACGCGATCGCCCCGTTCTTTGTGGCCGCGACGATGGTTTGAGACGAGGTCATGCCGAGCTCGACGAGGCCCTCGATGGCCATGATCGTGCCGATGCCGTGATCCTGCTCCGTCGGTTTCGGCGTCCGCGTCAGCTCGGGCGCCGCGGCCCAGTAGCTGTCCGTTCCTGGCGTGACCGTGCACCCGCCGCGAATCAGCTTCTGCGCGTTGCGACGTCTCGCCTCGAGGCCCGCGCCGCTGTCCGCATCTTCTTTCCGTTGCTCGGCGGTTGTCTTTTCGTGCTTCAGACCGCGCGCCGCCTCTTTCTCGGTTTCGATGCGTTTCTTCTCGGCTTCCTCTTTCGCCTTCAGGTGGCGCGTCCAGGCTGGGCCGGTGATCGTGCTCGCGAGCATCGAGCAGACGAGGCCACGATCGCGAATCGTGGTGATGAGATCGTCGGGCATCTCGCGTCCGTCGAGCAGCTCGGGATGCTGGATGCCGTCGATGCCCGCGGCGATCGACACCCGCAGTCCCTCGATCGTCGTCGAGTGCGTCTCGGCCGCCCGATTGCGGCGGTGCGCCTCTTCGACGATCACCCGCTGCTGTTCCGGCGAGAAGCCGATGAACGTCGGCTCTGAAAAGTGGCTCGTGCCGCCGAACTTGAGAAAGTCCGGCCCCTTGTCGATGTACTTGTCGATCGCCACGCGCAGCTCGGCCGGCGTCATGGTCATCAGTTCTTCGCCGCCGCCCTGCGCGATGAAGTCGTTCATCTGCTCCTGGAAGAGCGTCAACTGGCCCATCACGCGGCTGAAGGAGAACGAGTAGGGCCCGCTCCAGCCGAGGATGTTGCCGGCGGCGAGGATGCGCGTGCCCGTTTTCTCGCCGCGCGCGATCTGGTCGCGCACGTGCGCGAGCGGCACGAGCGCGCCGTAGCTGTCGCGCACGGTCGTGACGCCATAACTCAAATCGATCTGCGCGGCTTCGAGGACGATCTCGTTCTGGCGCGGCTGATAGCGGACGAGCGACTCGTAGCGATCGTTCTGGCCGCCGTAGAGCGAGAGGTGCACGTTGGTGTCGATCAGGCCCGGCAGAATCCAGCGGCCGCGCGCGTCGATCTGGGTGGCGCCGGTAGGAATCTTCACCGCGCTTCGCGGGCCGACGGCTTGAATGCGCGAGCCGGAAACGATCACGACCGCGTCGGCGATCGGCGGTCCGCCGTTGCCGTCGATCACCGTGCCGCCGACGAGCACCGTTGCAGGATTCTGCGGTTGCGCGGACGGCCGCGCGCTGGCGAATGCTAGGCTGGACGCGACCAGCACCACGAAGCCGACGTGTACGCGTTGAGAGACCACGCGATCCTCCTGAGCGGGAAGTCTACTTCGGCTCGTAGCGCCTGCGACGAGCCAGCCCTCCGCGCGAACAACGCCTCAGCCAGATGGGGAGCCGCATACGGGAACACCGTTACAGTCAGCGTCCCTGCGAGGAGGTATGGTAGTATGGCATGAATATGGTCAAGGTGACCTTCACGCTGGACGACCAGACGGTGTCCCGGTTGCGGCAAGCCGCCGCCCGGTTGAACAGGCCGCAGAGCCAGGTCGTCCGCGACGCGGTGCGTGACTACGCCGATCGTGTCGGCCGCCTCAGCGAGCACGAGCGGCTGCGCATGCTGTCTGCGCTCGACGCGATCGTCAAACGGAAGCCTACCCGCTCGACGGCCGACGTCGATCGCGAGCTGCGGGAGCTTCGAGCGGCGCGGCAAGGCGGCGGTCGCCGGCATCGCGCCTGACAGGCGCTTCACGTGATTCACATCGACACCTCCGCGCTCGTTGATGCGCTCACCGGACGCCGGCGATCGGCGCCGGACTTGCGCCGCTTCATCGAGCGCGGCGAACAGGTTCAGGTGAGCGCCATTGTGCTCTATGAATGGCTGCGCGGGCCGCGGCAGCCTGACGAGCTGAAGGATCAGGAGCTGCTCTTTCCGCAAGACGCCGCGGTCGCCTTCGGCGCGGCCGAGGCTGCACGGGCGGCGCGGCTCTACACGCGCGTGCCTCGTGCGCGCGGCCGTGAAATCGATCTGGCGATTGCGGCCTGCGCACTCGTGCACAACGCCGCGCTCTGGACCCTCAATCGCGACGATTTTGCCGACATTCCCGATCTAATCCTGGCGGATTGATCTCGGAAGGGCGCGAACAGTTGATGACCGATTTGCTTTTGCGTTCGTTGTTTCGGCTCTTAGCGTTGCACGGTCGCGATAGGAGATGCCAGGCCGGAACGGTAGCGCTCCGGTGGGGCTTTAGTTGGCTCTCCAATCGCCGCGGGTTGCAATCACGCGGGATGCTAGCACGACCGACCTGAGTTACAGTCGACCTCGTGAACTGGCAGCAATTGAACATCCTGGCCGCCACGAATTACCTGCGCGAGCGGATCGCGAGCGGCGTCCCGGATGTTCGGGCGAGGGAAGTATACGAAGGCCTGCTCGATGTGCTCGATCCGTCCCGCCGCGAGGCGCGGCTGAGGCGAGAGATGGGACGCGACCCCGAACCGCCTACGCCAAGGCTACGGCGGTCTGCCGAAGCTTCACGCGAAGGCGGAAGGGCCGCGCTACGAGACACGCAAGACGGCGCGAAGGCGGCTACTCCGCCCGCAGCGCCTGCACGACGTCGACGCGCGCGGCCCGCGCGGCCGGCCAAACGGCCGCGATGATCGCGGCCGCGAGCAAAACGAGCGCGGCGCCGATCGTCGGCAAGGGGCCGGGCAGCTGAACATCTTGTATAACGCTGCCGATCACGCGCGACAGCGCGAGTCCGCCGACGGCGCCGGCCACGACGCCCAGCCCCGCCATCCACATGCCTTCCACGAGAACGCCGGTCAGAATCGCGCGCGGCTGCGATCCGATCGCCATCCGGATCCCGAACTCGCGCATCCGCCCGCTGACCGAGAACGCCAGCACGCCCGCGACGCCCACGATCGAAATCGCCAGCGCGACCGCCGCGAAGCCGCCGAACACGATCGTGTTCAGCCGGTTCGGCGCCAGCACTTCGGCGCGCACATCTTCAAGCGTCGCCGCGCGCTCGACGGGTTGATCCGCCGCCATCTCGCGCACGGCGCGCGTGATGGGCGGTACCAGCGCGTACGGATCCGTCCGCGCGTGGACGAACAGCCGGCCGCCGCCGATCTCCTGCTCGAACGGGTGATACACGAGCATCGCGGGCGTCCCCGCGATCTGCTCGTCGTTGATGTCGGCGGCGATGCCGACGATGCGGCGGGGCTCGGTCGCGATGCCGATGAACTTCATCACGCCGTCGGTCCACGTCAGGTGACGATTGAGCGCGCTCTGACCGGGAAACAGCCGCTGCGCCACGCTCGCGCTGACGATCACCACGCGCTCGGCGCCGTTGCGATCCGCCTCGGTGAAATCGCGTCCGTCGAGGATGGGGATGCCGAGCGCCGCGAAGAAGCCCGGCGAGACCGAACGGAACTTCCCGTGGGGATCGTCCTCGTCTGTGCCCCGACGCCAGCCTTCGACGGTGAACGCGAAGCCCTGACCGAAGGCGCCGACGTCACGCCACGGCACGGTGCCGCCGACGGCGACCTGAGCGACGCCGGGGATCGCGGTGACCTTGCGCCGCACTTCGCGATAGAACTCGCGAATCTGTTCCTGCGAGCGCCCGTACGACATCACCGGAACGTTCACGGCCAGTACCTGCCGCGTCTCGAAGCCGGGATTGGTGGCCTGCAGCGCGAGCAGCGTGCGCAGCAGCATGCCGGCGCCGGCAAGCAGCATGAAGCACGCCGCGACCTGCACGACGGCGAACGCACGCAGCTTGCGGTTCGCGGTG
>JACPZV010000071.1 GCA_016195295.1 Acidobacteriota bacterium | reverse complement strand
CGGCGAGTTCCCGAGCTGATACACGACGAGGTCGTACGGCGCGCGCCGCTGCTTCCAGACAAAATCGTAGGCATCGAACGTCCGCGCGGGGACGGGAGTCGGCCGGCTGGACACGTGCGTGGGGACGGGAGTCGGCCGACGGGACACACCGACTCCCGTCCCCACGGATCGGTCGACGAACCGATCGATGGCGAAGTCGCGGTCGAGGACGGCGAGCAGGTCGGCGTTATCGGTCGCGATGCCGGATCGGACGGGCGGGAGCGGAGAGAACCACGCGAGGCGCATAGTCGTGAGTCGTTGGTCGTTAGTCATTAGTCGTTAGTCGCGTCCGCGAGTCAAGCGCCGCCTGCGTGCTGCGACCAACGACCATTCGGACCAACGACCAACGACCAACGACCAATGACCAACGACCAATGACCAACGACCATCCCTGTGTTAGCATGAACCGTCGGTTTGGGAAATCGTTCACAAGCCAGGCGCGCAGAGACTCACCACCCATGCAAGGCTGGCTTTCCATCTTCATCATGATCGCGCTCGGCGCCGGGTTCGCGCTGATCTCGGTCGTGCTGTCCAGCGTGCTCGGCCCGCGGAAGCCCACGGCGGAAAAATCGGCGCCGTACGAGTGCGGCATGCCCGCCGTCGGCGACGCGCGCGAGCGCCAGTCGGTGAAGTTCTACCTCGTGGCGATGATCTTCCTGCTCTTCGACGTCGAGGTCGCGTTCCTCTATCCGTGGGCGATGGCGCTGCGCGACCTCGGCTGGAACGGCTTCGTGCAAGTCGTGCTCTTCATGGCGCTGCTGCTGGCCGGCTACGTGTACGTCTGGCGCAAGGGCGCGCTCGACTGGGGAAACGAAAAGACGTCGAGCGCGCGAGGGCTGAGGGTGAAGGGCTGAGGGCTGAAACTGAAAACTGAGAACTAAGAACTGAAAACTGAGAGCTGACAGCTTCTATGGGCCTTGAATCGGAAATTCCCGTGCTGACGACCAGCGTCGAGAAGATGGTGCAATGGGCGCGGCGGTCGTCGATCTGGCCGGTCACCTTCGGCCTCGCGTGCTGCGCGATCGAGATGATGGCGATGAGCTGCTCGCGCTACGACATCGCCCGCTTTGGCGCCGAAGTGTTCCGCGGCAGCCCACGCCAGTCGGACTTGATGATCGTCGCCGGCCGCTTGTCGCGCAAGATGGCACCGGCGCTGCGCCGCATCTACGATCAGATGCCCGAGCCCAAATGGGTGATTTCGATGGGCGCGTGCGCGTCGATCGGCGGCGTCTTCGACAACTACGCCCTCGTGCAAGGCGTCGATCAAATCGTACCGGTTGACGTGTACGTTCCCGGCTGTCCGCCCCGTCCCGAATCCCTCATCTACGGCATCGTCCAGCTCCAGCGGAAGATTGCGCAGCAGAAACTCGCGTAGATGGATCCCGAGGCGCTCGTCGCATCGCTTCAGGACGCGGTTCCCGGTGCGCGGATCGAACGCGCGCCGAGCCTCGATCGCCAGACGACGATCTACGTCTCGCGAGACGAGGCGCCGGCGGTCCTGCGCGCGCTGCGCACGCGGCCCGACCTGGCGTTCACCTTCCTCGCGGAATTGACCGCGGTGGACCTCTGGCCGCGCGCGCCGCGCTTCGAGCTCGTCTACGTCCTCGTGGCGATCGCCCATCGCCTGCGCCTGCGCGTCAAGGTGCGTCTGCGGGGCGACGACGCGCACGTCGCGACAGCGAGCCGCGAGTGGCCGGCAGCGAACTGGCTCGAACGCGAAGTGTGGGATCTGTTCGGCATTGTGTTCGACGGCCATCCCGATCCGCGCCGGCTGCTGATGCCGGAGGATTGGGAAGGCTACCCCCTGCGCAAGGATTACCCGGTGCAGATTCAACTAAAGCCGCGCGCGGAGGAAGCGCTCCAGATGACCGTGGAGGAATTCCGCGCCAACGTCGCGAAGGATCGGTTGTCCCGTGAGCAATGACCCTCGCGCGCTGTTCGACGCGGCGCTGGCCGAGACCGTCGCGCTCCACGAGCGCGCGCGACAGAATCCGGCGCCGGTGCTGGCCGCCGCCGCCGCCGTGATCGACGCGCTTCGCGGCGGCGGCAAGCTGCTGCTCTTCGGCAATGGCGGCAGCGCGGCGGACGCGCAGCACGTCGCCGCGGAATTCGTCGGCCGCTTCCAGCGCGAGCGTGCCGCGCTGGCCGCGATCGCGCTGACGACGGACACCAGCATCCTGACGAGCGTCGGCAACGACTACAGCTTCGACCGCGTGTTCGTCCGCCAAATCGAAGCGCTCGGCCGGCCGGGTGACGTCGCGCTGGGCATCAGCACGAGCGGGGCCTCGACCAACGTGGTGGCGGCGCTCGACGCGGCGAAGGCGCGCGGTCTGCGGACGATCGCGCTCACGGGCCGGGACGGCGGCGCCGTCGGGCGCGCCGCGGCGATTCACGTCAACGTGCCGTCCGCGTCGACCGCGCGCATTCAGGAAGTGCACCGGACGTTGTTGCACGTGATTTGCGACCTCGTGGAGAGGGACCTTGCGGACTGACGATTTGAACCACAGAGGACATCTCCGTGGTTGATATTTTCTGACGATGCCCGACATCAAGACGGAAATCATGACCGTCAACATGGGGCCCCAGCACCCCAGCACGCACGGCGTGCTGCGGATCGTGCTGGAGCTCGATGGCGAGACCGTGCTGTCCGCGGCGCCGACGATCGGCTACCTCCACACCGGCATCGAGAAGACGATCGAGCAGAAGAAGTGGCAGCAAGTGATCCCGCTCGTCGAGCGCATGGACTACCTGAGCGCGCAGTCCAATAGCCTCGCGTACTGCCTGTCGGTCGAGCAGTTGCTGGGCGTCGAGGTGCCCGAGCGCGTGCGCAACATCCGCGTGCTCATCGCGGAGCTGCAGCGCATCAACAGTCATCTGGTCTGGTTGGGGACGCACGGCATGGAAGTGGGCGCCGTGTCGGTGATGCTCTACTGCTTCCGCGAGCGCGAGCTGCTGCTCAACCTCAACGAGATGCTGGCGGGCTTTCGGATGTTTCCAAGCTACCTGCGCGTCGGGGGACTGCGCGAGGATCTGCCGCGCGGCTTCCACGACGCGGTGCGCGCGTTTCTCGATCGGTTCCTGCCGAAGCTCGACGAGTACGAGGATCTGCTGACGAAGAACGCGATCTATCTCAAGCGCACGCAGGGCGTCGGCGTGATGTCACGAGACGACGCGGTCGCGTACGGCCTCGTGGGACCCATTGCGCGCGCGACGGGCCTCGACTACGACGTGCGGAAGTATTTTCCGTATCTCGGCTACGAAACGTACGACTTCGCCGTGCCGACACAAACGGCCGGCGATGTCTACGCGCGCTATCTCGTGCGCATCGCGGAGATGAAGGAGAGCGTGAAGATCTGCCGGCAGGCGCTCGATCGGATTGCGCCGGTCGGCGTCTTTGCGATAGACGATCCGCGCATCACGCCGCCGCCCAAGGATCGCGTGTACACCGAGATGGAAGCGCTGATTCAGCACTTCCTGATCTACTCGCAGGGCTTCACGGTGCCGGCCGGCGAGGCCTACGTGCCCATCGAAGGGCCGCGCGGCGAGCACGGCTTCTACGTCGTCTCGGACGGGACGAACCGGCCGTGGCGCGTCAAGGCGCGCGCGCCGTCGCTGCTGGCGTGCCAGGCGCTCGAGAAAATGATCGTCGGCGGACTGATTGCGGACGTCATCGCCGTGATCGGATCGATTGACGTCGTGATGGGAGACGTGGACCGGTGAGTTTTCATCCGCAGATGGCGTACGGCGCCGCCTTCCATAAGTCGTCGCGCGCGCTCGAAGACGAGGGGCCGGCGTTCGTGTACACGCCGGAGAACCGTGCGCGCTTCGATGAGATCGTCACGCGGTATCCGCCGGATCGAAGGCGGTCGGCCGTGTTGCCCGCGCTCTACCTTGCGCAGGACCAGGAGGGGTACATCACGGCGAACGCGATTCGCCACGTCGCGGAGCTGCTCGGCATCACGCGCGCGGACGTCGAGGACGTCGTGTCGTTCTACACGATGTTCTACACGCGGCCGGTGGGGACGTTCGTGCTGCAGGTCTGCCGCACGTTGCCGTGCGCGGTGAACGGCGCCGAGCGCGTCACCGAATCGCTCGTCGAGAGACTCGGGATCAAACCGGGCGAAACCGATCCGACCCGCACGTTCACGCTGCTCGAAGTGGAGTGTCTCGGCGCGTGCGACCGCGCGCCGGTCGTGATGGTGAACGACGCGTGGCACGAGTGCCAGAAGCCCGAGGATGTCGGGAAGTTGATCGACGATCTCCGCGCGCGCGGCGACGCGGCGTTGAGCGGGTGTCATCACGTGGTGGAACGGAAGGGCTGACGGAAATGCAACCACGAAGCCACGAGGGCACGAAAAGGAAATGTACGCGTACCCCTCTCCTCTTCTTCGTGTTTTCGTGTTTTCGTGGTTGCATTTCTTACGGCGGCTGTCGCTGATATGGATCCGATTCTGACCAGGTACGTGCGCGAGCCGAAGGCCTTCACGCTGGACTTCTATCTCCAGCACGAGGGCTACGACGCGCTGAAGCTCGCGCTGACAAAGGAGCCGGACCAGATCATCGAGATGGTCAAGGCGTCCGGGCTGCGTGGCCGCGGCGGCGCGGGCTTTCCGACCGGGATGAAGTGGCAGTTCGTGGACAAGAAGATCGAGCCGCGCTACATCGCCTGCAACGCGGACGAAAGCGAGCCCGGCACTTTTAAAGATCACCTGCTGATGGAGCGCAATCCGCATCTCTTGATCGAAGGATGCGCGATCGGCTGCTACGCGATCGGCGCGAAGATCGCCTACATCTATATCCGCGGCGAGTTTCTCCACGTGCAGCACGTGCTCGAGCACGCCATAGACGAGGCGTACGCGCGCGGCTTCCTCGGCAAGAACATCCTCGGTTCGGGTTTCGACTGCGACGTGTACGTCCACCGCGGCGCGGGCGCGTACGAGGCGGGAGAAGAGACCGCGCTCCTCGAATCGCTCGAAGGCAAGCGCGCGCAGCCGCGCAACAAGCCGCCGTTCCCGGCGGTCGTCGGGCTCTACAACAGACCGACGGCCGTCAACAACGTCGAGACCCTCTGCAACGTCCCCCTCATCGTCGCGAAGGGGCCGCAGTGGTACGCGGCGCTCGGCCCCGAGAAGAACGGCGGCCCGAAGCTGTACTGCGTGAGCGGACACGTGAAGCGCCCCGGCGTCTACGAGGCGTCGATGCGCATCACGCTCCGCGAGCTCATCGAAGGCTTCGCGGGAGGCGTGCCCGACGGGCACACCCTGAAAGCCGTCATTCCTGGCGGATCGTCGGTCCCGATTCTGATGCCGGATCAGCTCGACACGCAGGCGAGCTTCGACGGCATTCAGAAAGCCGGCTCGCTCCTCGGCTCGGCGGCCATCGTCGTGCTGGATGACACGACGTGCATGGTGTGGCTCGCCGAAAACCTGCTGCGCTTCTACCGTCACGAGTCGTGCGGCAAGTGCACTCCGTGCCGCGAGGGGACCGACTGGCTGCACCAGATCCTGCGCCGCATCGAACGCGGCGAAGGGCAGATGCGGGACCTCGATCTGCTGACGAGCGTCGCGAACAACATCGCCGGTAAGACGCTGTGCGCGTTCGGCGACGCCGCCGTCACGCCGGTCCTGACGACGCTCAAGCATTTCCGTCACGAATACGAGGCGCACATCCAGGAAGGACGGTGCACGCTGCCCGCCTCCTGGCGCGCACGTCAGATGGCTGGAACGAAACACTGACAGACTGAAGGCTGACGATATGCCACGAAAACACGAAAACACGAAGAAGAAACGAGGGTCACTCATTCTCTTCTTCTTCGCGTCTTCGTGTCTTCGTGGCAACCGTCTGTACGTATGTCCCCATTGCTGATCGCCCAGATCGGGCTGACGCTCTTCGTGTTCGTGATGCTGCTGAACTCGGCGGCCATCATGGTGTACGTCGAGCGCAAGGTGGCCGCGCTGCTGCAGCAGCGGCTGGGACCGTACCTCGTTGGTCCGAAAGGACTCCTGCAGCCGCTCGCCGACGTCATCAAGCTGATGTTCAAGGAAGAGCTGCGGCCGCGCGCGGCCGATCCGCTCCTCTTTGCTCTGGCGCCGATCATCTCGGCGACGTGCGCGTTTGCCGCCTTCGCGGTCGTGCCGTTCGGCGCCGAGACGACGTTTTTCGCGTCGGCGCAGATGATCAGCTACGAGCTGTCGTACGGCCTCGCGCTCGCGGCCGTGCTGCTCGTGTCGAATTCGCTCTCGGTGACCGACATCGTCAACCGCCAGGCGGGATCCTGGTGGCACGTCATCCCGCGCTGGTCCGTGTTCGTGCAGCCGATCGGTTTCTTCATCTACATGACGGCGGGCATCGCGGAGACGAACCGCGCGCCGTTCGATTTCCCCGAGGCGGAGCAGGAGCTCGTCGCCGGCTATCACACCGAGTACAGCAGCATGAGCTTCGCGCTGTTCTTCCTCGCGGAGTACATCAACATGGTCACGGTGTCGGCCGTCGCGACCGATTTGTTCCTCGGCGGCTGGCACGGACCGTTTCTGCCTGAATCGCTCGGCTGGATCTGGTTTCTCATCAAGGTCGGCGCGCTGCTGTTCTTCTACGTCTGGATGCGGTGGACGCTGCCGCGGTATCGCTACGACCAGTTGATGCGCTTCGGCTGGAAGGTGCTGTTGCCGCTCTCGGTCGTCAACCTGCTCGTGACGGCGGCCGGCGTGTTGTATTTCGGAGGATGAGGACACGGAGATGACGGAGGGCACGGAGGTGGCCATTCTCTCTCTGCGCTCTCCGCAGCCTCCGTGTTCTCGCCGAATGAGTCGACGATGACGTTGTTCTATGTGTTTGCAGCCGTCGCCGTGGGCACGTCGCTCCTCGTCATTGCCCAGCGCAATCCCGTGTACAGCGTGCTGCTGCTCATCGCGTCGTTCGGCGCGCTGTCCGGGCTGTACGTGCTGCTCGATGCGCCGTTCGTCGCGGTCATCCAGATCATCGTCTACGCCGGCGCCATCATGGTGTTGTTTCTCTTCGTCGTGATGCTGCTCAACGCGCCGCATGAGGACACGGAGGACGACCTCCGGGTGCATCCCTTGCTGCGGCCGGGACCCATGCGGTTCGGCGCGGTGCTCGCCGTCGCGTTCGCCGTCGAGCTGGTGTGGGCGCTGACGAAGGCCGGTGAATCCGGCGCGTTCCCTGGCGGGGCGGTGAGCTCGGTCGCCGCGATCGGCCGATCGCTGTTCACCGACTACGCGTTTCCGTTCGAGGTCACGTCGGTGCTGATTCTGGTCGCGATGGTCGGCGCCGTCGTGCTGGCGAGGCGCAGCGGGGCGGGCACCTCGGAATGAACATGGTCGCCGTCAATCATTACCTCGTGCTCTCGGCGATGTTGTTCGCGATTGGCGCGGCCGGCGTGTTCGTTCGCCGGAATCTGATCACGATCCTGCTGTCGATCGAGATCATGTTGAACGCGGTGAACCTGACGTTCGTGGCCTTCGGCCGCGCGCTCGGATCGGTGGACGGCCAGATCATCGTGTTCTTCGTGATGACCGTCGCGGCGGCCGAAGCCGCCGTCGGCCTGGCGATCGTCATCACGTTGTTCAGACACAAAGAGTCGCTGAACCCCGACTCGTTTACGTCGCTCAAATGGTGAACGAGGACACGGAGATGGCAGAGTTCGCCGAGAGAATGCGCCACGGAGACACGGAGACACAGAGAAAACGCAAACGCGATCTCGGTGTCTCCGAGTCTCGGTGGCTGCTTCACTCGGTGTTCTCCGTCTTCTCCGCGCTCTCTTCGTGTAGCCGATGCTGCTGCTGATCCCAGTCCTCCCGCTTCTCGGCTTTCTGATCAACGCCAGCTTCGGCCGGCGCATCAGCAAGAGCGCGGCCGGTGCCGTCGCGTGTGCGGCCATGGTCGCGTCGTTCGCCGTGTCCGCGCTCGAGGTCTGGCAGCTCGTGTCGTTGACGGAGGAGTCGCGTGCGATCGTCAACCACGCGTTCACGTGGATTGCCTCGGGCGATCTCATCGTCGGTCTCACGCTGCGCCTCGATCCGCTGTCCGCGGTGATGATTCTCGTCGTCACGGGCATCGGCTCGCTGATTCACCTCTACTCGACGGCGTACATGCACGAGGAGCCCGAGGCGGAATACGCGCGCTACTTCTCGTACCTGAATCTCTTCGCCGCGTTCATGCTCGTGCTCGTCCTTGGCTCGAACTTCCTCGTGATGTTCGTCGGCTGGGAGGGCGTCGGCCTCTGCTCGTACCTGCTCATCGGTTTCTGGTACCAGAAGAAGTCCGCGTCCGACGCCGGGAAGAAGGCGTTCATCGTCAACCGCATCGGCGACTTCGGGTTCATCCTCGGCGTCCTGCTCGCGTTCGTTCGCTTCGGCTCGGTGGACTTCCAGGAGATCGCGCGCTCGGCCGCGACACTGAGTCCCGAAACCACGTTTGGCACGGTGTCGCTCATCACGCTGCTGCTGTTTGTGGGCGCGACGGGGAAGTCCGCGCAGATTCCGCTGTTCGTCTGGTTGCCGGACGCGATGGAGGGTCCGACGCCGGTGTCGGCGCTCATCCACGCAGCGACGATGGTTACCGCGGGCGTGTACATGATTGGACGCAACGCGGTGCTCTTCAGCCACGCGCCGCAGACGCTGGCGATCGTCGCCGTCATCGGCGCCGCGACCGCGTTGATGGCCGGCACGATCGGCCTCGTGCAGAACGACATCAAGCGCGTGCTCGCGTACTCGACCGTTTCGCAGCTCGGCTACATGTTCCTGGCGATGGGCGTCGGGGCGTACGGGGCTGGCATCTTCCATCTCTACACGCACGCATTTTTCAAGGCGCTGCTGTTCCTCGGATCCGGCGCACTGATTCACGCGCTGCACGGCGAGCAGGATCTGCGTCACATGGGCGGGCTGAAAAAGAATCTGCCGATCACGTACTGGACGTTCCTGATCGGCGCGCTGGCGATCGCGGGCGTGCCGGGCCTCGCCGGGTTCTTCAGCAAGGACGAGATCCTGTCGAGCACGTACTTCAGCGGGCACCGCCTCCTGTGGGCCGTCGGCCTGCTGACCGCGCTGCTGACGGCGATCTACATGTTTCGTCTTGTGTTGCTCGCCTTCTGGGGGCCTTCGCCTTCGGCTTCGGCCGCCCAAGGGGCTTCGGCCGCCCAAGGGGCTTCGGTCGTCCAAGGGGATCACGTGCCCGAGCACCCGGCACCTGAGCACGCAGCACTTCAGCACCCAGCACCGCACCAAGCACCCCAGCACCTCGCACCCAGCACCCGTCTACACGATGCGCCGCCCGCGATGGCGCTCGTGCTGATCGTCCTCGCCGCCGGATCCGTGCTGGCGGGCTACGCTGGGCTTGGCGGCCGGTTCGAACACTTCCTCGAGCCGAGCTTTACCGCGCAAGTGATCGGTAGTGTCCGGCTTCCGCCTTCGCCTGAAGCTTCCGCCTCCGCTAACGCTTCGGCGAGACAGATCGATGGCGGCACCGAGACCCTGTTGACGGTGACGGCGTCGGTGACGGCGATTCTCGGCATTCTGATCGCGATCGCGTACTTCCTCAAGAACCGCGGCGCCGCGGATGCGCTCGCCGAGAAGTTCGCCGGCCTGCACCGCGTGCTGCTGAACAAGTACTACGTCGACGAAGTGTACGAGGCGACCGTCGTGGAGCCGATTCACATCGTCTCGAGGGACGGGCTGTGGAGAGCGATCGATGCGCGTGTCCTCGACGGCGCCGTGAACGGCGTCGGCGAGACCGTCGGCGGCTTGAGCGAGCTGCTGCGGCATGTGCAGACCGGATCGGTCCGCGCGTACGCCGGGTCGCTGTTCTTTGGGGCCGTGATGATCCTCGGGTACTACTTGTGGAAATAGATCCCGGCGCCATGGATGTCTTGATGCGACAGTTGGCCACGAAAACACGAAGACGCGAAGAAAACCATTTCGTTGGTCTTCTTCGTGGTTTCGTGTCTTCGTGGCCCACAAGCGCTGCTAGTCACCCATGACGTTCCCCATCCTTAGTTCCCTGATCGGGTTGCCCGTGTTGGGCGCTGTGCTGTTGCTGTTCGTCCGCGGCGTGGATGAGGAGCAGACCGCGCGGGCCGCGCGTCAGATCGCGCTGATCGTGTCGGTGCTGGTCTTCGGCGAGACGCTGCTGCTCTGGAGCCGCTTCAACCCCGCGTCGGCCGATTTCCAGTTCGTCGAGCGGTACGCGTGGATTCCCGCGTTCGGCATCAGCTACGCCGTCGGCGTTGACGGCATCAGTCTGTTCCTGCTCGCGCTGACCGGGTTCCTGACGCCGATTGCGCTGCTGAGCTCGTGGGAGTCCGTGCACACGCGGACGAAAGCGTTCTGCATCTTCGTGCTCCTGCTCGAGAGCGCGATGATGGGCGTGTTCGTGTCGCTGGACTTGTTCCTCTTCTACGTGTTCTGGGACGCCATGCTCGTCCCGATGTACTTCCTGATCGGCATCTGGGGCTACGAGCGCCGCCTCTACGCCGCCATCAAGTTCATGCTCTACACGATGGCGGGCAGCGTCCTCATGCTGCTGGCGATTCTCGGATTGGCGATTCTTCACTACACGACGACCGGCAGCTACAGTTTCGATCTGCTGAAGCTGTACGCGCTGACCGTGCCGCGGCCGATGCAGTTCTGGTTCTTCCTCGCGTTCGCGCTCGCGTTCGCGATCAAGGTGCCGCTGTTTCCGTTCCACACCTGGCTGCCCGACGCGCACGTCGAGGCGCCGACGGCGGGGTCGGTGATCCTCGCGGGCGTGTTGCTGAAGATGGGCACCTACGGACTCGTGCGCTTCGCGTTCCCCTTGTTTCCGCTGGCGGCCGAATTCTTCTCGCCCGCACTCGCGCTGCTGGCCGTCGCCGGCATCATCTACGGCGCGCTGGTCGCGATGGTGCAGCCGGACCTGAAGAAGCTCGTCGCGTACTCGAGCGTGAGCCATCTCGGGTTCGTCGTGCTCGGCATCACGGCGATGAACATGCAGGGCGTGCAGGGCGCCGTGTATCAAATGCTCAACCACGGCGTCAGCACGGGCGGGCTCTTCCTCATCGTCGGCATGCTGTCCGATCGGCGGCACACGCGGCTCATCTCCGAATTCGGCGGCCTGAAGAAGGTGATGCCGCATCTGGTCGCGGCGTTTCTCCTCGTGACGCTGTCGTCTATCGGTCTCCCCGGGTTGAACGGTTTCGTCGGCGAGTTCCTGATTCTGCTCGGCGCCTTCCGGTGGGATCCGCGCATGGCGGCATTCGCCGCAACGGGTGTGATTCTCTCGGCCACCTACATGCTCTGGATGTTCCAGCGCGTGAACTACGGCACGGTCGACAACGAGAAAAATTCGATGCTGCCCGATCTCCGTCCGCGCGAGTGGGTGGTGATTGTGCCCATCATCGCGACGGCGATCCTCATGGGCGTCCTGCCGAATCTGTTTCTGAGGCCGATCGAACCGTCGGTGGAGCGATTGCTGAATCAAATCCATCAGAGCTCCACGACAAGAATTCTGGCGCGCGCGACCGAGCCCTCAGCCCTTCGCCCTCAGCCCTCGCCGATCCACCAGCCACCAGCCACCAGTGCTGTAGGCCGGGTCCTTCCGCCTTCGCAGAATGCTTCGGCGGACCGCCGTGGCCTCGGCGGAGGCGGTTTGGACCCGGCTGACCGGCGGGTCCGGAAGGACCCGCCCTACTCGTCATCCGGGGTCGCGCGATGAATGCCGGGGCGTTGAACGCCGTCGTCCCCATGGCGTGCGTGACCGCGGCTGGCATCGCCGCCATGCTCGCCGAAGCCTTTCGCGAGCCGGGCGAGCGCATGCCCATCGCGGGGCTTGGCGCCGTAGGCCTCGTCGGCGCCGCCCTTGCCGCCGTCCTGCTCTGGAATCACAACGCGTCGAGCTTCGGGCTGGTGACGGCCGACAACTTCGGCCTCTTCGTGACGATGATCCTCGTCATCGTCGGAGTGCTGTCGGTTGCGATCTCCGGTCCGACGGTCGAGCGCGAGCGGCTGCCGGCCGGCGAGTATTACGCGCTGCTGCTGTTCGCCCTCGCGGGCATGATGCTCATGGCGACGGCGACCGATCTGCTGGTGATGTTCCTCGCGCTCGAAGTCCTGTCGCTCGCCGTGTACGTGCTCACGGGCCTGCGCCGCGATTCGCCCGTCGCGAGCGAAGCGGCGTTCAAGTACTTCCTGCTCGGCGCGTTCTCGAGCGCGTTCTTTCTGTACGGCATCGCCTTCACGTACGGCGTGACGGGCAGCACGCATCTCGATCGTGTGGGCAGTCTGATTGCGGCGCAGGCGATGGCGCCGACGGCGATGCAGCGGCTCGCGGCTGGACTCCTGCTCGTGGGCTTCGGGTTCAAGGTGTCGGCGGTGCCGTTCCACATGTGGACGCCCGATGCTTACGAAGGCGCGCCGCCGCCGGTGACTGGCTTCATGTCCACTGGGGTGAAGGCCGCGGCGTTTGCCGCGTTCGTCCGCGTCTTCCTCTCGGCCTTCGAGCCGATGCGCGCCGACTGGGGCGCGATTCTGTGGGTCGTCGCGGCCGCGACGATGGTCCTTGGTACTGTGGTGGGCGTCGTGCAGTCGAGCGTCAAGCGCATGCTCGCGTACTCGAGCATCGCGCACGGCGGCTACCTGCTCGTCGCGCTGCTCGCGGCGAACGACCTCGGCAAGGGCGCCGTGCTGTTTTACCTGCTCGCGTACGCCGTGACGAACCTCGGCGCGTTCGGCGTCATCGGCCTGCTGGAGAGCAGCGCCCGCCAGTCACCAGCCACCAGCCACCAGCCACCGCAGAACGACCAGGTGCGCGACTATGCCGGGTTGGGCCACACGCACCCCGTGCTCGCCGGGCTGATGACGGTCTTTCTGCTGTCGCTCGGCGGTTTCCCGCCGATGGCGGGCTTCATCGCCAAGTGGTATGTGTTCAGTGCGGCGATGAAGGCGGGCGACAGCGGCCTCGCGATCATCGGCGTGCTGACGAGCGTCGTCTCCGTCTTCTTTTACCTCCGCCTCGTCGTGATGATGTACATGACCGAAGGCGAGCGCCCCGCCACGTTTCCCGCCGTGCCGAGAATAGCCGGCTTCGCGCTCGTCGTCTCGGCGATCCTCGTCTTCTATCTCGGCATTCTCCCGGCCCGCGTCCTCGACTGGGCCGCGGCCTCGATCTCGACGATCTTCTGAAGGTACCCCTGCCGCCTGCGCGCTCATCTGGCCGTGCTGACCTGAGTGCATCGGGAGCGCCGCAGCTCATGCGGCGTGCATTAGACAGCCTGGCTCAATTGGCCTTGCGAACGGTCAGGACGATATCGCCGCGCCGTGCGACTACTCGGCCGGCGGAAGGGGATGATGGCTGAGCGTTTCGATCGGCTGCAGGCCAACGTGAGCGTACGCCCGCAGCAGACGCAGGACCACGTCGTGAACTCGAGCGGCGCCGCGCCCATGGACGACAGCGTCGTGCTCGGCGCGATTCTTGAGCTTTTCCCAGAGATCGCCGGGGATCTCCTCCAGCAACAACGCGTCAATCGAACGATCGTGGGGTCGGCAGCGGCTCGCCGTCGCCCGTTGCAACACATTGAGCACCTGCTGGGCGAACTGATTAAATTGCGCTTCCGAGAACGGCTTGTGCCTCACGTGGTCGATCGCGATCACGTAGGAATCGTCCTTGGAGGCCTCGATGGTTCCCCGGCGCCGTGGTTCCTTCCCGCGTCGACGGCCGACTTGGCGGTGATACATCGGGGCTTTCAGGATACCGCTTGATGTTCGACCTCGCGTGAGCCAAGATGACCAGCGTAGTATAGAACAGCTTCTATGGTCGCCGTCGAGCATTCCGTCCACGATTTTCAGTCGTGGACAATCTGCGACGGGCCCTTGGGCGACGTGTGCGGGAGCTGCGAACCGGGTTGAAGATCTCGCAGGAGCAGCTCGCTGAACGGTCCGATCTGCATTGGACGCACATCAGCGGGATTGAGCGTGGCCAATACAACATCAGCCTTAGCACGCTCACCCGCTTGGCCAAGGGGTTCGGCATCCCGCTTTCCGAGCTGTTTGCTGACGTCAGCGAGGCGCGCCTGCGCGCAAACCCACGACATGCCGATAAAGCGAGGCGCCGCAGACTGCCAGCCGCCCGTCCGCGCGGCGCCGAAGCCATGCCAGCCAGCGTCACTGCCACCGGGGGCTCTCGCGGGCCGGCACTGAGGATTGTTCTGCCTCGCCGCGCGGATCGCTACGTCACGTGCGTGCCGCTGGTCTCGCTCAAAGCCGCGGCGGGAGCGTTCAGCGATCCGCAACACGTCGAAGACGACAAATGGGAATGGGTCGAGATCACCTCCAAACGACGCTTACGCCCGGGAATGTTCGTGGCTCAAGTCGTCGGCACATCCATGGAGCCGGCAATTCCCGACGGCGCGTTCTGCTTGTTCGCCGCGCCCGTCGTCGGGACAAGACGAGGGAAAACCGTGCTCGTCCAACTGCGTGACACCGCCGATTCTGAAACGGGCGAGCGCTACACTGTCAAACGCTACGAGAGCGAGAAAATTCACGTGGACGGATCGTGGCGCCACTCGAGGATCACGCTCAGGCCGAACAACCCGAAGTTCTCGCCGATTGAACTGAATGACCCTGACGGGGACCAGCTGCAGGTCATTGCTGAATGTCTTGAGGTTCTACCGGATCAACCAGCTTGACGTGCGACTCACGAAGATTATCCGAACGCCCCGAGGCCGGTTCCAGGTCAACTTCGACGTCTACAACGCGCTGAACACGAGCACCGTGCTTTGGCCCAACACCACCTACGGCGATGGCTCAGCCTGGCTGCGCCCGACGTCGCCATCACGCCCGCCCACGTCGGCGTCGGCAGCGGAAATCCCTATCGCTGTGGCTGCCGAAGCGCCGCGCATCGTAAGCAAACCGTAGCGCCGCACATCGTAAGCAAACGTAACGATCCAAAAAACCAGACGGCACGATTGGTCCGCTGCGTCCATTTTGATAATTTTCTTAACAGTGGATCCCGCGGTGCTATAGTCCCTTTACAAACGAAGTATCCGAGTCGACCGTCGTTCATCGAGGAGGACACCCCGACGTGAACAAATGTCCTGGTCGTCCGGCCGCCCGTCTACTTCTCACCGTCTCGCGGGCTCGAGCGCGTCCGCTCGAGAAGGCCACATCCACATCTTGTTGCGGGGTTTCTTCGTGAAGCAGGACAACCTCGTCGAACCCGACACGACGAAGGACGCAAGAAGGCTGTCGGGAGGAGGTCGGAACATGCGTCGCAGCTCCGTTCTCGTGGCGGTGGCGTTGCTGACCCTGGCGGTCGGCCCCGCCTTCGCGCAGCAGTCCCAGTTTTCTTCGGTCCAGGGGCGTGTCACCGACGAGTCGGGCGCCGCGCTTCCCGGCGTGACAGTCGTGGCGACACACCAGGAGACTGGGATCTTTCGGCAGGTCGTCAGTAACGCTGATGGTTCCTACCAAGTACCAGGCCTCGTGCCCGGCCCGTATCGAGTCATCGCCGATCTCAGCGGGTTCAAGAAGTACGAACACTCGGATCTGGTGCTCCTGATCGGAAACACGTCGACGCTCGACATCACGCTCAAGGTCGGCGGGGTCGAGGAGAGCATCACCGTGACAGGGGAGTCGCCGGTCGTCGACGTGACATCAAAGCAGATCGGCGGCAATATCGCCCGGGCCGAGCTGGAGTCTGTGCCAATCGCGAACAAGGACTGGATGTTCGCGGTCGCCGTGCTGCCCGGCATCCAGATTCAGTCGTCGAGCGCCTCGTTCGCCTGTGAATCGTTGATCGTCGGTGGCGGAAGCAACCGGAGCGGCAACTTCTCCATCGATGGCGGCGGGAACAACGACGACTACCTCGGCTCCGCGTGCGGCAGCCAGGTTCGCCCGGCGCTCGAGTCGGTGCAGGAGTTCCAGGTCCTGACGAACCAGTACGACGCCGAGTTCGGCCGCACGGCCGGGGCGGTCATCAACGTCATCACGAAGCAGGGGACGAACACCTTTCATGGCGCCCTGTTCGACAGTTACACCGGCGATGCGGTCACGGCGCCGGACTTCTTCGTCGCGCAGAACAACCTCACCAAGCCTCAGTCGGCGCAGAAGGACTGGGGGGGCACGATCGGCGGGCCCATCAAGAAGGACAAGGCGCACTTCTTCTACGGCCTGGACCGCATCGTCTTTGACGAAGGGCGCAGCGCGGTCTTTGTCAACCGGCCGGAGCTGAACTACACGAACACGCAGACCATGCTCCTGTGGAATCACACGATTCGGTTCGACCAGCAGATCAACGCCAGCAACACGTGGAGCGCGCGCTATCTGGTCGAGTACTCGCCGACGTTTAACCGCCTCGGCAGGACGGAGACGCCTGCGGGACGAGATCAGGAGTTCGACATCGACAGGACGACCGGCGCCTCCTGGAACACGATCTTCGGAAACAACAAGTTCAATCAAGTTCGGTTCGGCTACACACACGAGAAGAACGGCTTCACCGCGCCCGAGGTCCAGAACGGCACGGCGATGGTCGATGTGGCGCCCACGCTCAGCATGCTGACGTTCTTCGATGGGCCGAACAACGGCGCGCTGTTCCGCATCGATGATGCGTACGAGGTGGGCGAGACGTTCTCCAAGTTCGTGCCGCAGTGGGCCGGCGGAAATCACGATCTGAAGGTCGGCGTGATGTACATCCACTCCGGCATTAGTCTCCCGGACCAGACGGACATGAACGGAAGGTTCAGCTTCCCCTCGGACAGGGCGTTCGACCCGAGAGTACCGTCAACCTACCCGGAGCGCCTCTTCATCAGAGTGCCGGCCCCGAGCGACATCTACATGCCGACCCACGTCGCGGTGGGGTTCGTGCAGGACAAGTGGCAACGGCAGAACCTGACCCTGAACCTCGGCGCGCGTTACGACATCGAGATCAGCCCGATCGACAACGCGAGCACTCGCCGCGGTTTGGCTTCGCGTGGCAACCGCGTGGCAGCGCCACGTCGCTCATTCGGGGTGGCTACGGGATTTTCTACGACAAGATCACGCTTCAGACCCTCACGCCGTTTGTCTCGACGGGCGTCTACAGCTCGTCCTTTTTGGCGTCGTTTCCCAACAACGCGGCGGACCCGGGTCCGAGCCGCGGGCTGTTGCCGACCGACCCGATGCTGATCAATGGCCCCGTCGTCAACCGCGCGCTGCTCAACGCGCGCTATCCGTTGGGCGCGATCGGGCGCAACACGGGCACGGTCTTCATCGACAACCCGGACCGAGTCGTGCCCAACGTGCACCAGCTCACGTTAGGCTTCCAGCGAGAGCTCGCCGCGCAGATGGGCCTCAACGTCGACTACGTTCACAGCTGGAACCGCGACCAGCTGATCAACTTCGATCTGAACCCGGCGCTGCGCGTGGATACGAGTCGGACTGGCCGCCTCAACTACACCGACCTCAACGGGATCGCGCAGCAGTTAGGGATCTCGGCGTTCAACAACCCCGTGGTCACCCGTCAAAACGCCGGCTCCTCGCAATTTGACGGGGTGAACTTCATGCTCGACAAGCGGTTCAGCCACAACTGGGCCGCCCGCGTGTCCTATGCGATCGGCTATGCGCGCGGCAACGCCGAGGC
Organism: Acidobacteriota bacterium; assembly: GCA_016195295.1. Classification (GTDB taxonomy): domain Bacteria; phylum Acidobacteriota; class Vicinamibacteria; order Vicinamibacterales; family CAVVIG01; genus SRVP-36. The sequence goes on along the minus strand of JACPZV010000071.1, from coordinate 9,779 downwards.
CAACCAGACGTTCGACAACGATTACCAGGTGCTCGGCGATCCGCAGCTCGACCGCAGCTTCGGGCCGCTCAACGGCGACCGGCGGCAGAACTTCGTCCTCAGTGGTCGCGTCGAGATTCCGCGGACGCGCGGCCTGACGGTCAGTGGCGTCTACCGGTACATGACCGGAGTGCCGATGACGCTGTACAACTCGGCAGTGGATGCGGACCGAAACGGCAGGCTGTTCGACCCTATCCCGGCGGGTCACTACTGCGGCACGGGTGTGAACGCCTTCTGCACCGACAACGATGGTGGCCGCAACGGAGCGCGAGGGCCAACATATCAGCAGGCCGACTTGAAGTTCAGCTACCGGGTGCGCCCGAACAAGGGCACAACCATCGACTTGAACTTCGAGCTGTTCAACCTCGCGAACACGGCGAACTTCGACCCGCCAACCTCCGACCAACGGTTGACGGACTTCCTCGTCCTGACGAAGTTGCGCGGCGGCAACGGCCAACCGCGCGGGGCCGAGTTCACCGTGAGGTTTGGGTTCTAGCGATCCAAGTCTGAAGTCTGGAGTCTGAAGTGTGAAGACTTCAGACTTCAGACCTCTCACTTCACACTTCTCAACCCTCCAGCGCAAACACAAACAGCGCGTGGCCGCCGGTGACGGCGACGTACTGTTTGTCGTTCGCGAAGTACGACATCGGGCCCGACCGAATCGCGCCGCCGGTCTGGAATTGCCAGAGCGGCTTGCCGGTCCTCGCGTCGAGCGCGTAGAAGTTGCCCTCGTTCGATCCGCTGAACACGAGCCCGCCCGCCGTCGCCATCACGCCCGCCCACGTCGGCGTCGGCAGCGCGAAATCCCATGCATGTTTGCCCGTCTTCACGTCGATCGCGCGCACCGCACCCCACGACTCCTCGTCGAGCCGCTTCTCGCTGCCGCCCGTGTAGTACGTGCCCGGCTTGTACTCGACGCCGGTCTTGAAATAGATCGATCCCATTTCACCACGGCGACCCTTTCGATCGCATGCTCGTCGCGCAGGCTCAAGTCGACCATCTGACGATCGTGTCTCACGATCGCGCGATCGAACCCTACGCCGTGCGCGTGATCTGGACGTAAGTCCCCGCGTGTTCGGGTAGACTGCGTCGCTGTGAGCCCGTCCCTGCTGCGCCGCATCCTGGCGCCGGTTGTCGAGGTCCGAGACGAAGAGAGCGTCACCGCGCTGCTGATGTTCGCGTACTCGTTCCTCGCGATGACGGCCTACAACATCATCCAGCCGCTGACCCGCTCGAAGCTCATCGCCAGCCTCGGCGCGGTCAACGTGCCCTACGTCGTCTTCGGCTCCGGCCTGATCATCAGCGTGCTGATGGTCGGCTACACACGCTTCCACTCGGCGTTGCCGCGCCGCTGGGCGCTCCCGATCACGCAGGCCGCGATGGCGGTGATGATGCTCGTGTTCTGGACGCTCTTCCGCACGAGCGGGGAATGGGTGTCGGTCGCGTTTTATCTGTGGGGCCTGCTCCTCGGCGTGCTGCTCATCAGTCAGTTCTGGACGCTCGCCAACGGCATCTACGATCCGCGCCAAGCGAAGCGGTTGTTCGGGTTCGTCGGCGGCGGCGTCGCGCTCGGCGGGATGACGGGCGCCGGGATGACGGCGCTCATCATCGAACACGTGGGCGCGAACACGTTGCTCGTCTGGAGCGCCGGCGCGCTCGCGCTGTGCGCCGGGCTCGTGGCCGTGATCCTCGGTCGGGAAGCCTCGAGTGGAGTGGACGCCACGGCGAAACGCAAGAGCGAGGAAGGCGTCACGCTTCGACGCGCGCTTCAGCTGCTGACCGAGTCGCGCCAGGTGCAACTGATCGCGCTCGTCATCGGCTTCGGATCGCTCGGCGCCGCGCTCATCGATCAGCAAGTGAACATGGCGGCCGAAGCCATGGGGCACGCGGACAACGTCGGGAAGTTCCTGGCGCAGATCCGCTTCGGTCTCTCCGCCGCGGCCTTCGTGATCCAGGTCGGCTTCACGTCGCGCATCCACCGATATCTCGGCATCGGCTTCGCGCTGCTGATGTTGCCGACGAACCTCGGCGCGACGGCCGTCGCGATTCTGCTGACCACGAGCGTGTGGGCGCCGGCCGTGGCGACCATCATGGATCGCTCGGTCCGGTACACCGTCGACAAGACGACGCGCGAGGTGCTGTTTCTGCCGCTGCCGTCGGAGCTGCGGCAGGAAGTGAAGCCGTTCGTGGATGTGACGGTCGACCGCATGTCGCGCGGGATTGGCGCGATCGTCATCCTGGTCCTCATTCAGCCGTGGGGACTGCACTTCACGTGGTTCCAGCTCAGTTTCGTCAGCCTCGCGTTGAGCGTCGCGTGGTGGTTCATGGCGATTCGCGCCAAGCGCGAGTACCTGCAGTCGTTCCGCCAGAGCATCGAGCGGCACGACATCAAGGCCGACGAAGTCCGCGTGGATGTCGCGGACTTCGCGACCGTCGAGACGCTGATCGAGGAACTCGCGAGCCCGGACGATCGGCGCGTGCTCTACGCGATCGATCTGCTCGACGCGCTGGACAAGCGCAACCTCGTCACGCCGCTGCTGCTTCATCACGAATCCCTGCGCGTGCGCGTGAGAGCGCTGAAGGCACTGGCGGGCGTGAGGCCGGACCTCGCGGAGCGCTGGCTGCCGGCCGTCGAGCGACTGTTGACAGACGAGGATCCCGAGGTGCGCGCCGCCGCCGTGCGGACGCTCGCCGCGCTGCGCCGCGAAGGCGCGGCCGCGCTCGTGCGGCCCTACCTCGACGACCGCGATCCGCGCCTCAAGCTCACCGCCGCCGTGGCGCTGGCCGATAGCGCGGAGGCCACCGATCGGTCGGCAGCAGCGCGCGCGCTTGAAACGCTCGTCGAGGATCCGCGGGAGTCCGCATCCGACATCCGGCGCGAGGTGGCGCGCTCGCTCTCCGCAATCCGCAATCCGCAATTCCGCAATCTACTTATTCCACTCATCTACGACGCCGACATCGACGTCGCGCTCGAGGCCATTCGGAGCGCGGGGAAGATCGGCGCCGAGGCGCTGTTCGTGCCGCCGCTGGTGTCGCTGCTGCGGCGCCGCGCGCTCAAGGCGGCCGCCCGCGACGTGCTCGTCGGATACGGAGAGCCCATCCTCGACGTGCTGGCGTACTTTCTGCGCGAGGAGAACGAGGATCTCTGGGTGCGCCGTCACCTGCCCGCGACGCTCGCACGCATCCCGTCTCCGGCGTCAATGGATCTGCTCGTCGAACGGCTCACCGATCCGGACGGCTTCCTCCGCTACAAGGCCGTCGCCGCGCTCGAGACCCTAAAGCGAGAGCGTCCGGACCTGAAATGCGATCACGCGCCGATCGAGTCGCTCGTCGCGAAAGAAGCGATGCGGTCCTGCATGTACCTCAGTCTCCAGGCGAACCTCCGGCGCGCGGATCCCGAGTTCGCGGCACGGCTCCTCTCGAGCGCGCTTCAAGAGAAGCTCGATCGGGGACGGGATCGCATCCATCGTTTGCTCGGGCTGCTGTACGGGTGGAAGGACGTGGCGGCCGCGCGCTGGGCGCTCGAGCACGGTGACGGCCGGGCGAAGGCCAGCGCGGCCGAGTTCCTCGACAACCTGCTGAAAGGCGATCTTCGCAAACGCGTGATGCCGGTGGTCGAGGACCTGCCCGTAGACGAGCGCGTGCGGAAGGCGAACGTCCTGATCAAATCGCGACCGCGCGATCTCGAGGAAACCGTCGCGCAACTCGTCCACGACGACGATCAAGTCGTCTCTGCGGCCGCGATCCATTACGTCGAGGCCCGGCAGATCGACGCACTGGGCGGCGACCTCGAGCACGCGCTCGCGCATCGAGATGCGCGCGACTGGAGCGTATTCGAAGCTGCTTCGTGGGCACTGGCGTCGCGGCGGATGTCGGTGGACGAACGACGCGCGCGCTGGAAGGAGCCGCTGCCCGCCGTCGAGGTCGTCGATCGGCTGCGTCACGTCCCGCTCTTTGCGTTCGTCTCGGTCGACGAATTGTTCCGCATCGTCGCGATCGGTCATCAAGCGCGGCACGAACCCGGACGCCGCGTCGACGAGCCCGCGGGGACCGCGATGCTGCGGTGCCTGCTCGATGGTCGCGTCCTCGTGCGCACGGCGGACCGCACGTCCGCCACGGAGATTGCGGCGCCGGCCGTCTTCGGATTCGACACCGTGTTGGCCGGAGCGCCGTCCGGCGATTCACTTACGGCGGCCGACGCGACGGTGGTGCTCGAGCTGGCGACGGAAGAATTTCTCACGCTGCTGTCGGCGAACACGCAGCTGGCCGCCGGGTTGTTCCGCACGCTCATCGCGCGCGCGGCGCCGTCGGCGTCGCCGTCCATCCTGCATGCGCGGGCCAGGACGGACGTGCGATCGGTCGCGCCGGGCGAGCTGCGGGCGGTGGACAAGGTGCTGGTGTTGCAGGACGTGCCGATCTTCGCGCGAGCCACCGCCGACGAGCTGCTCGCGCTGGCCGCCATCTCGAGGGACGTACCGATCGCCGCCGGCGCGGATCTGTTCGCGGAGGGCGAGCCCGCGGCGGTTCACGTCATGTTGGCCGGTTCGGTCCAGCTTCAGCGGAACGGCGCGCCCGCCGTCTTTGCCCGTTCGGGCGACGCCATCGGCGTGATCGAGACGCTTGGCGGCGGGCTGGCCGAAGCGCGCGCGCGGGGCGTCGAGGCCGGCGCCGCGTTGCGGATCGATCGCGATGCGCTGTTCGAAGTGCTCAGCGACCGGATCGACTTGCTGCGCGGCTTGTTCAGTGCTGTGAAAGTCTGATGTCTGAACGCTGAAGTCGCGTAGGGCGGGTCCTTCTGGACCCGCCGGATCAGCCGGGTCCGAAAGGACCCGGCCTACAGCGCGCCGATCAATTCCGTCAGCACGCCGTCCTGTTCAGGCCGCACGGTCCGTAAGTCGAGCAACAGCTGATCGCGTTCGATCCGCGCGATCACGGGCGGTGTCAGCTGTCGCAGGCGCGCTTCGAGGGCGTCCGGCGAGAGGCCGGGCTTGGCGATCGAGACGAGCCACGTCGGCAGCTCGAGTCCCGGCGCACTGCCGCCGCCGACGGCGGATACGCCGGACACCAGCGTCGCGCGCCAGCCCTGCATCTGATTGAGCGCCGCCGCCAGCACGTCCGCGCGCGCGCGAATCTCGTCGGCCGTCATGGTCAACATGCGGTGGACGGGAATCGTGAGCGCGGCGCGGCCGGCGGCGTACTCGGTCAACGTCGCTTCGAGCGCGGCGTAGGTCATCTTGTCCACGCGCAGCGCGCGCATCAGCGGGTGCGTGCTGATGCGATAGACGAGGTCCTTGCGTCCGACGATGATCCCGGCTTGCGGCCCGCCGAGGAGCTTGTCGCCGCTGAAGCAGCAGAGGTCGGCATTTTTCGCGATCGTCGCCGCCACCGTCGGCTCATTTTCCGCGACAGGGTCCGACCCCGGTCCGACGCCGGTCCGACTCTGGTCGGACCCCAAATAGCCGCTGCCGAGATCTTCGGCGACGGGGAGGTTGAATCTTTTGCCAAGGCTGACAAGGTCGGTCAGGGCCGGTCGTTCAGTGAAGCCCTCGATGCGGAAGTTCGACGGATGGACGCGCAGGATCAGCGCCGTCCGCTCGGTGATTGCCGCCGCGTAATCGGCGACGCGCGTTTTATTCGTCGTTCCCACCTCGCGCAGCACGGCGCCCGACTGCGCCATGACGTCGGGCACCCGGAAGCCGCCGCCGATTTCCACGAGCTCGCCGCGCGACACGATGACTTCGCGACCCGCGGCCAGCGCCGCGAGCAGGATCATCGTCGCGGCGGCGTTGTTGTTGACGACGACGGCCGCTTCCGCGCCCGTCAGACGACGGAGGAGCGCCTCGGCGTGTGCGTCGCGCCGCCCGCGCTCTCCGCGCGCGAGGTTGTACTCGAGCGTCGAATAGCCGCGCGCGATGTCGGCGACACGATCGACGGCCGACGCGGCAAGCGGCGCGCGTCCGAGATTGGTGTGGAGGATCACGCCGCTCGCGTTGATCACCGGCGCGAGCGACGGACGAAAGGCGCGCTCGAGCTGTTCCGCCGCGGCGACTTCAATACCCGCGCCGGCCGACGCCTCGTTCGCGTAGGACGCCGTGCCGCCGGCGATCGCCTGCCGGACGTCGGCCGCGGCGGCGCGCAGCGCATCGACGGTCGCGTCGGCGCCAAATCGCGCCTCGAGCGCGCGAATCGCCGGCCGCTGCCGGAGCTGCTCGATCGACGGAATGATTCGGAACGCGGACATTCTGCAATACTATGTCACCGATCCCGTGTCCACTGATTCTCCGAAATCCCGACCGCTCGAACGCTTCTGGCCGTACGCTGATTTGTCCGAACAGCCGAGCGACGAGGAGCTGGCCGCCGTCGATCCGGAGCTGCACGACGCGTTGTTCGGCGCGCAGCCGCGGCCGTTTTCGGTCACGCTCGTGTTTCCCGAACTCGACGTACACGACTTTGCGCGCGCGCTCGAATTGGCCCGCGCATCGGCCGAGTTCCGGACCACCGGCAGCGGCCCATCGCTTCGCTATCGCGCGCGCTTCTGGTCGAGCGATGCGCGCCGGCTGCACCAGCTGTATCAGATCGTCGGCGGCACCGGCGTCACCGAAGTGCTCATCGACGACCGGCCCGTGCCGTACGCGCGCGAGCTGTGGCTGCCGCTCGTCTGGTGTCTGATCGGTCGGTAGCCCGTGGCCCGCACCAACATCGACAAGGATCTGCAGCGGCTCGAAGCCGAGCTCAGGCAGCTCGAAGCGGAATACAACATGTATTTCTCGGGGCGGCTGCCGCGGCCGCCGTGGGAGACCCGCTCGCACGTCGAGGCGCTCGTCAAGCAGTACGATCGCGCCTACATCACGAACACCGGCGACCGGTTTCGCTTCTCGACGCTGCAGTACCGCTTCGCGACCTTCATCGATCTCTGGGACAAGGGACTGCGCGCGCGCGAGGAGGGACGGCCCGGTCCGCTGACGCACCTGCGCACGAAAGAGCCGGTGAAAAAGCGGCCGGAAGATCGCATCCTGCACGTCGCGTCGTTCCGCGATCCCCTGCGCGAGATCGACAAGCTGACCGATCTGTACGAATCGCTCGCCGAAGCGCGACGCGAAGTCAGCTTTACGGCGAGAGGATTAAAGGGCATGAAGTGAAGGGCAGGAAGAAGGTAGAAGGCGGGAAGGGCGGGAAGGGCGGGAAGGGCAGGAGGGGCTAAGGGCAGAAAGCAAAAGGGCTGAGAGCATTTCTGCCCTCAGCCCTTTTGGCCTCAGCCCGTTGCTCTCCGGTTCGTTAGATCTTCGTGACGTTGCCGGCCTGCGGGCCCTTGGGGCCGTCAACGATCTCGAATTCCACTGCCTGGCCTTCCTCGAGCGAACGGAACCCGTCGCCCTGAATGGCCGAGTAGTGGACGAAGACGTCGCTGCCTCCATCACGCTCGATGAAACCGTAACCCTTGGCGTTGTTGAACCACTTGACTTTGCCTGTGATGCGCATCGTTCTTCTTCCCTACTTGCTGGACGCGACATGACGCCGCGTCATTGCACAAAAAAAGGGCCGCGACATGCGGCCCTTTCCCTTACGGCGCCAGGTCCGCCCGGCGTCGTTACAAATACTACCAGGACTGACGACGCATGCCAAGAGCCTTGTTGAGTGTCTCCGATAAGACCGGGATCGTCGATCTCGGGCGCGGCCTCGTCTCGAGGGGCTTCGAGCTCGTAGCCACGGGGGGCACCGCCCGCGCGCTGACCGACGCGGGTCTGCCCGTGACCGGCGTGTCCGATGTCACCGGCTTTCCCGAAATGATGGACGGCCGCGTGAAGACGCTCCATCCGGCGCTCCACGGCGGCATCCTGGCGCGCCGCGATCGGCCGGACGACCTGGCCGCCCTCAACCGCCACGGCATCGGCCTGGTCGACGTCGTGGTCATCAATCTCTATCCGTTCGTGAAGGCGGCGTCGAACCCCGCGACGCCCTTCGACGCGCTGGTCGAGGAGATCGACATCGGTGGCCCGTCGCTCGTCCGCGCCGCCGCCAAGAATTTTCGCGGCGTGCTGGTCGTCGTCGATCCGACCGACTACGCGCGGCTGCTGGACGCGCTCGACACCACGCCGAGCCTCGCGTTTCGATACGAGCTGATGCGCAAGGCGCTCGCGCACACGGGCGCGTACGACACGGCGATCAGCGCCACGCTGGCGACGATCGATCTCGTGGGCGATCGTTTCGAGCGAGCGGACAGAGGCCGCCTTCGCGCCGATGGCGCTCCGGCGGGCCAAGCGCGAGGCTTCAGCCGAGCGGCAGATCTCAGCGACCGCGTCGACGTGAGGCTCGAGAAGATTCGCGATCTGCGCTACGGCGAGAACCCACACCAAAAGGCGGCGTGGTATCGCTCAGCAGACATCACGCGAGGCCCCCTGGACGTAGCGCGACCCTTCGACCAGCTCAGGGTCGCCCCGAGCTCCGTCGAGGGGCGAGGCTTTAGCCGAGCGGGTCTCGGCGAGGCGACGATCCTTCAGGGCAAGGAACTCTCGTACACGAACCTCCTTGACCTCGATGCCGCCTCGCGCATCGCGCTCGAGTTCGACGAGCCCGCCGCCGTGGTCGTCAAGCACACGAACCCGTGCGGCGCCGCCACCGGCGACTCGGCGGCCGACGCCTACGTCCGCGCGCGCGACGCCGACCGTCTCGCCGCATTCGGCGGCATCGTTTCGATCAACCGGCCGATCGACGTTGCCACGGCTCAGGCCATCGTCTCGACGTTCATCGAAGCCGTCATCGCGCCGTCGGTCGACGCGGACGCCCACGAGATTCTCGCGAAGAAAACGAACATGCGCGTCGTGACAGCGGACTTCGCGCCGCCGGCCGGCGGCATCGAGCTGCGGTCGATTCTCGGCGCGCTGCTTGCGCAAGAACGGGACGAAGTGGCCGAGGCGCGCACGCCATGGACGCCGGCGACGCTGCCCGAGGGCGTGAAGGTCGTGACGAAGCGTCGACCGGCCGCCGATGAATGGGCCGCGCTCCGCTTCGCCTGGCGCGTGTGCGCGCACGTCAAGTCGAACACGGTCATCTTCACCGACGCGCGGCGAACGCTCGCGATCGGCGCGGGTCAGATGAGCCGCGTCGACGCGGTCAACGTGGCGGTGATGAAAGCCGCGGCGGCGGGCGTGTCGTTAGCCGGGTCGGTTGCCGCGTCCGATGCGTTCTTTCCGTTCCGCGACGGCCTCGATGCCGTAGCGAAGGCCGGTGCGACGGCGGTCGTGCAGCCGGGTGGATCAGTGCGCGACGCGGAAGTCATAGCGGCGGCGGACGAGCAGAGGCTCGCGATGGTGTTTACGGGGAAAAGACATTTCAGGCACTGATTTCGGTCCCGCCGCGGAACGTGCGATGAGCGACAAGCGCGCCGATTACTTCGCGGCCGGCACGCTGGTCGTCTGGGACGTGGACGTGATGAGGGATTGCGTGGTTCGCGTCTATCGCGTGAGCGCTCCCGCGTCGGCCACGGTTTATCGCCGCGGCGAGATGGCCGATGCCGAACCTGCCGTGCCTGGCTGGTCGATGCCGGTCGACGATCTGATCCCGGCGTCAAATTCCGATCCGTCTTGAGCCGTCGTCGGATTTGGGTGTGGCTCTTTTGGATAGACGCGCGACGGGGTGACGTGCGGTCATTTCACGACGTGCAGGTGACGAGTGTTGGTCTGGCGACGGGAGGCGCGGACAGGTGAGATGAGCCTGGGGATCTTCCCGTCCACATACCGTGC
>JACPZV010000070.1 GCA_016195295.1 Acidobacteriota bacterium | reverse complement strand
GGCGATCCACGCGAACTCGTCGCGATCGGAGCGCTCGTTCGTCACCGTCAACTCGGGGAACCTGCCGCCCGACCTTCTCGAGTCGACGCTCTTCGGTCACGTGAAAGGCGCGTTCACCGGCGCCGTCTACCCAAAGAAGGGGATGTTCGATCTCGCGGACAAAGGGAGCGTGTTCTTCGACGAAATCGGGAACGTGCCGCTCGAAACGCAGGCCAAGCTCCTGCGCGTGATCCAGGAGCGCGATTTTATGCGCCTCGGCGGCATGGAGACGATCAAGGTCGACGTACGCATCATCGCGGCGACCAACGTCGACTTGCGGCAGATGATGGAGGAGGGGAAGTTCCGCGAGGATCTGTTCTACCGCCTGCACGTCATCTCGATTCAGCTCCCGCCGCTGCGCGATCGGAAGGACGACATCCCGCTGCTCGTCCACCATTTCCTCGAGAAGTACGGCGAGGAGAACCGCAAGAGCAGCCTCGAGCTGACGCCGGAAGCGCTCGACTTGCTGACCGAGTACGACTGGCCGGGCAACGTGCGCGAGCTCGAGAACGTCATCGAGCGCGCCGTGGTGCTGACCGCCGGCCCGCGGATCGGCATCGAGTTGATTCCGGATCACGTGCGGAAGGCGCCCAACTTCCAGATGCCGCAGTTCGTCGTGCCGCCCGAGGGCATCTCGTTCAAGGCCGTCATCACCGACTTCGAAAAGCGGCTCATCGAATCGACGCTCGAGGCGGCCGGCGGCGTGCAGAAGCGCGCGGCCGAACTGCTGCACATCAAGCCGACGACGCTGAACGAGATGATCAAACGGTACGAGATCCGTCCGCGGCGCAAGCGGAACGTCAACGGCGGCGACCCGAGCGCTCGGCCAGCGTCAGCCGCTCCGGAGACGCCGCTGCTCGCCGCCACTCCGCCCGTGCCGCTCGCGCCAGCCACCGCGCTGGACGACGAATAGCCGACTGGTAGGCGGATGCCTATTTCGCGTTTCTGATTCTGGCGAACAGGCGCTCGTACTTGCCCAGCACCACGTCCCAGCGGTAATTCTTTCGGACGTAATCCCGTCCGTTCCTGCCGAGCGCGGCACGCAGCCGCTCGTCGCGAATCAGCACTCTGAGGCATTCCACGAATTCGTCCCGATCGGCGTAGTACAAGCCACCGTTGCTGCGGACGCAGTGCTCGACCAGGACGGCGCTGCGCGCGTTCGCCAGGATGGGTGTACCGACCGACAGCGCCTCCAGCGCCAGCAAAGAGAGGCTTTCGAACGGCGAGGGGCACGCCACGACGGTCGCGGCTTCGAGCGCCTGAAGCCGCTCGCGATCCGAGAGCAAGCCGGCGAAGCGGATGAAGGGTTCTTCAGGCAGCGACATCAGCTTGACGCCCATCAATGCGAGCGTCGCTTCGCCGCCTTCCTTCACGTACTCGCTGAAATAGTGAATCAGCTCTTCGCAGCCTTTCCCCGGATCGATGCGGCCCCCATAGAGCAGGATCGGGCCATAAAGCCGGTGCCGACGCCGGAAGATGGCGCCGCGGGCGAGCAGGTGCGATGGATACTCGCGCGCGGCCGCGTCATCGTCTTCGCTCGTCGAGCCGTCGGGGTCCTCGTTGCTTTGATTTGGCTCCTCTTCCGCTCTTGCCGGCGTTCGCGGATACGGCTGACTTTGCGGCAGGTCGACGCCGACGCCGACGATGTCCTCGATCGGCGGGAGGTTCGAGAACTGCTCGTGTACGAAGCTGCGCTCGCTGTCCGTATTGAAGAGTAGAGCCGCCGGCCGGCTGAAGACCTCCTTGTAGATGTCCAGGCGGATGGCGGGCTCGTCGTGGCTCGTGGGCACGAGCACGCTGCGCGTGGGATTGACCTCGAGGCCCAGCACGGTCGGCGCGTAGAGATACGTGAAGAACACGAGCACGTCGTACTGTTGGCGCTGCCGGCGCAGATACTCGATGAGCGCCGGACACCACGGCCCTTGCTGCTTCAGCCACTCCATCTCGTCTGTGCGACCGTGCGGGTGATTGAAGATCCAGTCGGAGTACTCGTTGAACGCGTCGATGTCGCGCGTGCCCGAGTTCGCAAACCGCCGGACCGTGACGCCGCGGATCCGGTCGGGCCCTTCCGCGTACTCGTTCTTCCAGGTGATGTAGTCGCGCGCGCAGGTCGTCAGCACCTCGACGTCGTGCTGCGAGGCGAGCCGCTCGGCGATGAGCCGACAGTGGTACTCGGAGCCCCCCAGGACCTCGGTGCCGTAGCGCTGGACGATGAACGCGATCCGCATTGATCAATCCGGGGTCCCTCCCCCGGAGTGTTTAATCCGGGGTCCCTCCCCCGGAAAGTCGTTGCACCATGTTCGTCAGATCGCGCGCGATCCGCGCGTCGCCGAAGTCGGCGAGCCGCCGTCGCTGGCCGATGATGATTTGACGGCGCAAGTCGTCGTCGAAGGTCAGCGCGCCCAGCAGCTCGGCGGCGTGTTCGAGATCTTTCGGCGCGAACTGTACGCCTGCGCCACCCAGGGTGTCCGGTACCGCCGCGGCCGCGTAGGCGAGCACCGGTACGTCGGTCGCCATGGCTTCGAGCAGCGGGACGCAGAAGCCTTCATGCTCGCTGAGCGAGATGTACACCGCGGCGCGCTGATAATAGATGGCGAGTTCCTCGTCTGGGACTGGTCCGGTGAACACGTAGCGGTCGCCGGGCAGGTCGTATTCCGCGATCAACGCGCGAATCATCGAATAATACCGCGGGACCGCGTCGAACCGGCCGACGAAGATGCAGCGGAACTCGCGATCGACGTAGCGGCGATAGCACTCGGCGAGCTTGAGGTGATCCTCGATCTTCTTGTTTGGCGCGATTCGTCCCACGAAGAGAAAGTTGACGAGCCCATCGTCGAGGATCTGCTCGAGGGCCGGCCGGTTCGCCGCCTGCGTCACCCGCGCGGTGTCGATGGCAATGGGGAAGACACCGGTTCTGGCGGCGTCGAAGCCGAGCGCCACAAGCTCCCGCCGGTTGTACTCGGAGTCGCCGAGCGCCAGATCGACGCGTTGGGCGAGCGTCGCCAGCTCGCGTCTGGCACGCGCCGTGAGGCTGAAGATCGACGGCTCCCACGGTGCGAAGTACGCGGCCGGCGTGACGTTGTGATATTGCAGCACGCGGCGCGAGTGGAGTGACGCGAACGCCTCGGTCATCGGCGACGGGATCGCGAAGTGCAAGATCGTCGCGTCGCCGCGCCGCGCCGCCTCGTCTCGGAATGGCCGCACGTCGTGACGGAGGCCCTCGTCTATCGTGAGCGCGAAGACGTCGGACTCGTGGCCCATCGTGCGCAGCAGATCGCGGACGCGCCGCGCGCTGTCGCCGACCGCGTCACCCTTGTGCGCCGCCGGCACCCATTGATTAATAACCATCAAAGTCTCAAGGCTGAAGGCTCAAGTCTGAGTTCCACACTTCAGCCTTCACACTTCACCCTTCTGCGATGGCAGCGCCTGATAGAGTGCAGGGCGCTCCAATCGCAGCTCTTCGAGCTCCTGCGCGGCGTCGAACTGCCGCCAGAAGTCCGCGGAGACGTGCGGCGGAGTCGCCCGTGATCCGGACAGTACTCCGCGGACGAAGGCCAGGAGCGCGCCCGCGAAATTCTTGGAGCGCAGCCGGTCGACGGCCGCCAGCTGACCGTCGACGATCCGATCCCGCAGCGCGCCACTCGAGACGACGGCGTCCATCAACGCCGCGACGTGCAATGGATCCTTGTCGGCGTACAACACGCCCGCTCCGTCCATCGTCGCCGGCACGGCGGCCGCCGCGTAGGCGAGCACGGGCACTTCTGTGTAGAACGCTTCGACCAGCGGCACGCAGAAGCCCTCGTGCTCGCTGGCGCACAGGAAGAGATCGGCGACGTCGTAGAACGCGACCAGCTCCTCGTCTGGCACCTGGCCGACGAAGTGCACGTGCGACGCACCGAGCGTCGCGACGAGCTGGTGCAGCGAGGTGAGGTACCGATCGAAGCCGCTCTGCGCGCCGACGATCAGCAACCGCGACCGTGGGTTGAAGCCGCGCTGGTACGCGTGAAAGAAACGGACCAGATCGTCGATCTTCTTGTTCGGCACGACGCGTCCCACGAAGAGGACGTTCGTCCACTCATCGTCGAACTCGCGCGTGATCAGGTCGTTCGGTTCGCGATCGAAGTGCGAAAAGTCCGGCACGACCGGGAGGACGTCGGTTCGCGGAAAGCCGATCTGGTCAAGCTCTTCCTTGTTGTAGGCGGAGTCCCCGAGCGCCAGATCGCAGCGATCGACGTACGCGCGAAGCTCGCGGCGTCCCAGGTAGCATTGGCGCGTCAGTTCCGTGTGAATGCCGGCGAAGTACGTGGCCGGCGTGATGTTGTGGTAGATGAGCACCATCCGGTCGGGCAGCGCGAACGCCGTTCGCGACGCCCTGGAGCCGATCGAGAAATGATGAAGCAGCAGGTTGTCCGCGTGGCTGACGTCGAGCAGCTCCCGGTAATCGCGCGTCATCGACTCGAGTCGGGGATCGACCGACTCGATGAAGATGTCCGACTCGTAGCCGGCCGATCGCAGGACGCGCTGAATCCCCAGAACTTCGTGGCCGATGGCGTCGCCGTACCCGAGCGTGGCGAGGACCTGGTGCACGGCTCTCACGATCGGGCCACCGCTTCGTAGACCTCGAGCGTTCGCCGGGCCGTCTCGCGCCACGTGTAGCGCGCCGCCCGCTCGAGGCCCAGGCGGCGCAGGCGGGCGCGCTCCTCGTCGTGGTCCGCGACGTCTTCAATGGCCTGGCGGAGATGGTCAACGCTCTCCGGTGCCACAAGTCGAGCTGCGCCCGATGCGATTTCTTCAATCGCGGGCGCCGTTGACGCGATCACCGGCGCACCACAGGCCATCGCCTCGAGGACGGGAAAGCCGAAGCCCTCGTAGAACGACGGGTACACGAACGCCCGCGCGCCGGCATTCAAGACGCGCAGCTCCTCGCGGTCCACGTAACCGAGGAAATGCACCACGCGACCCAGATCCAGCGTGTTCACCAGCCGATGCACGTCGCTGTTCAGCCAACCCGCCGGCCCGGCCACGACGATGTGGCGTCGGGATCCCTCGCGGCGCAGCCACGGTACGGCGGCGCGGACCAGCCCCGCGAGATTCTTGCGCGGTTCGACGCTTCCCACAAACAGCAGATAATCGCCGTCAATGCCGCGTCGCCGCAGGACGCGCCGAATCGCGTCCGCGTCGGCGACCGGCCCGAACTCGGGGGACGCGGCATACGGGATGACGGCGAGTCGCTCGTCCGGCACGCCGTAGTGCCGCTGCAGGTCGCGCTTCGTATTCTGCGACGGCACGATGATCATCGCGGCGTGTCTCGCGGCCTTCTCCACCTCGCGCAGACAGAACTGCCGGTTGGCCTCGGTGTGAAACTCCGGATGCGTGACGAAGCTCAAATCGTGAACGGCGACGACGAGACGGCTTCGGCCGAGCGCGGGCGACGTGTAGCCGGTGCTGTGCACGATATCGACGTTGCCGGCCGCGGCGTCGGGCGTCTGCGCGAGCCACCGCCGGCGGATCTTCTCGAGCGGGGCATCCCGCGTCCACAGCCGGAAGTTTGGCTGTGACGGCACGCGCGCGCTGCGAAACGCCGGCGGAAAACACTCCCAGAAGTACGGATAGAGCAGGTACTGATTAGTGTGATCAATGTCGGCGAGGGCGTCGACCAGACTCGCCGCGTAGCTGCCGACGCCGGTCGATTCACCGATCGTCCGGCTGATGTCGATGCCGACGCGCAGGACGCGTCGCGGAGCCGTTCGCGGCGGCGTGCGATCGAGGCACCGCCGGTAGACATCCTGGACGACGGCGTGCGTGTCGTCCCACCGGTGACGCGTCATGACCTTGTCATGTCCGCGCGCGCCCATCGCGGCCGCGCGAGTGCGATCCGCGAGCAGGAGGTCGATGTACTCGGCGAGCATGTGCGAATCGCCGTACGGGACGAGAAACCCATCTTGCCCTTCGTCTATCACCCGTGGGACGCCGCCGCCGAAACACCCGATGACCGGCTTCTTGTAAAGCCACGCCTCCAGATACGCGATGCCGAACGAATCGGCGCGCGACGGCATGACGAACACGTCGCACGCGGCCAGCGCATCTCTCTTCTCCTGTTCGGCGACGTAGTTGAGCAGCCTGATGGTCTTGCGCACGGATTCCGGCTGCAGGTCCAGGAATTTCACGAAGTCCTGCTCGATCGATCCGATGAAGACGAACGTGACGTCGGGATGCCGGTCGCGAAGGCGCCGCATCGCGTCGATCGTGTGCCACGATCCTTTGTCGTGGGTTTGCGTGGAGATCTGAAGGACCATCGGTCCCACCACGCCGTGCCGGGCGCGAAACGCCGCGCCATCGCCGCCTTTGACCTCATCGGGACTCACCGCGGGGCCCGCTACCGTGATCTTTTCCGCGGGGATGCCCTTGTCGACGAGCACCTCGTTCTCGTACGACGTGTTGGTAAAGATGGCCGCGGCGGGCTCGAGCAGCGCCAGCAGCTTGGGGCTCAGGAACTGCTGGTTCTCCATCGCGCGGTACGGCTCGCCGGGGTTGAGCATGGGCTGGCAGACGAACGGCACGCGATGGCGGCGGCAGTAGCGCGCGCCGGCCGCGATGAGCGGCGCGTGCGGAAAGACCCCGGCGTGCACGAGATCGAACCGCTGCCGCGTCGTGCGCAACCACCAGTGCAGCCCCGGAATCAACGGATGCGGTTGATCGAAGACCGGATACCGCGTCGGAATCAGCCGCGAGAGCCGGGGCAGGATTCGCTGCTGGTAGAAGAAATGCCGTACACGGAAGCGACGAATCGTGATGCCGTCGACGCGCTCCACGAGCGGTTCGATGCGTTTGCGCCGGCGAAAATGCAAGTGGCCCGCGTCCCAGGCATCCGTGGTGAGCACGGTCACCGCATGACCCTCCGCGGCCGTGCGCGTCGCGATCTCGAAGAAGTAGCGTTCGGATCCGCCCTGGTAGGGCCAGAAGCGATGCACGATGTACAGGATGGACGCCACCAGCGGAACCTGAACCGGTCAGTGTGACGTCGCCGCGCTCGCCCGGCGCAGCAGCGGAGAATCAGGCCGGAGCAGACTGACTTCGTTGACTTGCAACCCGTAATCGAACTTTGCGCCCGACGCCTCGCGAAGCAGCGGTTGCTCGACGCGAAGCTCGACCGCGGCCGTGTCGGACCCGAGCGTCACTGGAAAGTGCAGCGTTCGCCACGCCCGGCGCTCCGCGCTGACTTCCGCGTGGCCGATCGTGTCACCGTTGCACGTCACGCGCACGGCGCGAGGGCCGGTGGCTTCGGGGCGCTGCGTGACGTGAAGCTGCACGACGTGCGGCCCGGGCGCGGCGACGCGCAGAAAACACGTCGCCGACGATCCGAACTCGCGCAGCGCCGGTCCCTCCGGCTCGGCGAACGTCGTCGGGTCGGGCCGGACGAGCGGGTACCAGCCCTGACCGAGCGCCGAGTCGTTGACGCCCATGAGCACGCGGTCGGTCCATGCGTCGAGCTCGCCTTCCATGAGGTCGTAGTCCAGCGTCGGAACGAGAAAGTCAGGACTGCCGACCTCCTGGACCACGAAGCGCCACCAGCGCTCGCGTCGCTCTTTCGGCGCCTGCCGCCGGAGCCGGTAGCGAAGCGCGCCGGGGATGGCCGCGAGCACGCGCGCGTAGACGCGCAGCCAGAGCTTCACGCCGGTCGCCCCCATGCGAAGTCTGTTGGTGAACAGTCTGTCCGCCGCCAGGAGGCTCCGAGGACGCGTGAAGCGGCCCGGCGGAAAATGCTTCAGGATGAATCGCCAGCGGTTGCTCTGCACGAGCAGCACCTTGCCGAACGATTCGTCGCCTAACGTGAACGAAAACCGATGGGTGACTTGCGCATCCGGTGCATAGACGGTGCGGTAGCCGGCTTCCCAGAGGCGCACGGCGAGATCGAGATCCTCGTAGTAGGCGAAGTACGCGGCGTCGAAGAGACCCACGCGGCGAAGCGCGTCGGCGCGGAACAGCGCCGCGCCTCCGGAGGCGGCGAGCACATCACATGGCTGATGCCATTGCGGACCGTCCACGCGCGCAAACCCGCGGTCCCACGCGCACCCGCTGAGGTTCATCAGGATTCCCGTGCTGTTGAGGAGCGTCCGATGGCTGTGCAGCGTGATGCACGAGGCCACCGCCCCAACGGTCGCGTCGGTCCGGGCGGCGTGGACGAGCGCTTCGAGCCACCGCCGATCGGCGCGCGCATCCTGATTCAGCAGTGCGACGTACGCGGCGCCGGATTCCAGGGCCGCGCGGATGCCGATGTTGTTGCCCTCGCCGAAGCCGAGGTTGCGCTCGTTCACGATGAGCGTCATCTCGGGAAACTCTCGGCGCACGAGATCCTGGCTTCCGTCGGTCGAGCCGTTGTCCACGACGATGACGGGCGCGGCCAGGCTCTGTTCGCGCAGCGACGCCAGACATTCCGTCAACACCACGCGGCCGTTCCAGCTGAGGACGATGACGCAGACGGTCGGGGACTCGCGCGTCACTGCGAATCTGGCTCGTGCCCGCTTGGGCCCGAATCGGTCGCCGGGCCTTGCGGTCGAGGTTCAGGCGCGCGGTCACCGTGCGACTCGCGAGGCTGCGCGTCCGTCGCGGCCGCGCGATCGGCGGTCGTCGTGTTCTCTGAGGACCGCAGTGTCGGCGATGGCTGACCGCTTGGAATGCCTCCGCCGCCGCTTCGTCGTCCTCGACGCCGTCGTCTCCGTCGGCTGCGCTGGCCGGGCCCTTCGCCTTGGACGAATGGCGCGCCGCCCGCCTGAGGGGGGCGATCTCCGCCGGTGGCGGAGCGTTGTCCCGCATTCACGGCTGGCGCCGCTCCGGAGGTCGTCGGCTGTCCAGCTGCGCCGCTGTCGAACGTCGGCGTCGGTGGCCGGTGGTCCGTCCTCGCCGGCGCCGGCCGCGCGGGCGGCGGCACGACGGGTTCGTCCGCGGGCTTGTAGACCACCACGCTCTCGAGCGCCCGCGCGCGTCGTTCGTTGAACTCGAGTCGGCCGGTCAGCGATTCCACGCGCATTTTGAGGTTCTTTACCTCGATCCCGAGTCGCGTCGTTTCCACGACCAGGTTGTGAATCAGCTCGAAGAACAACGGATCGCGCGCGCCGCCCTGCAGCACCTGGACGACGGGCGCGGGGTTGAAGAACAGCTTCAGGATCGGGCGAAGGAGCCGCCGGATGAACCGCACGGATGGGCGATGGGAGTCGAACAGCTTCGACGTCCGCATCGCCTGCTCGGTGACCTCGGCCGGCTGATTGGCCGGCTGCATCTTCTGGAACTGTTCGAGGAGATCCGAACGAATCCCGCGAGGGTCGAGAATCTTCTCGAGCTTCACATTGGCCAGCTCCTGAATCTGCTGTTCCGTGTAGTCGACGCCGCGCTTCTCGCGAATGCGGGTGCGAATCTGCTCCATGAGGCGTTCGACGTTCACGGAGTCGGAGCGAACGGTGAAATCGGGCATAAACAGCTCTCAGCTCTCAGCCTTCAGCCCTGACAGCTCACACCGAGAGCCACGGCATCTCGTCACGAGGGCCAGTAGATGATCACGGCCACGGCCAGCGCCCACAAGGCGACGCAGCCAAGCAGCGGGCGGTCGTTCAGGAGCAGGTCGGCCGGGCTCCCGCCGCCGTCACGCCGGTGCACCAGATACAGGTAACGAAAAATCCCGTACAACGGAAACGGAATCGTCAGTCCCAGCCACACGGTGCCGAACTTCGCCTGCGTCTCGGGGCTGATCGTGTAGAAAATGTACGCAATCAGCGTCGAGGCCGTGACGACGGCGATCATCTGGTCGAGCAAATAGGCGCTGTACTCGCCCAGGATCGGCCGGTGGTCCGTCGCGCCGTCGGCCAGCAGCACGATCTCGTGTCGCCGCTTGGCGAGGCCGATGAAGAGCGCGAGCAGAATCGTGCACACGAGCAGCCAGTGGCTGATCTCGACGTTGACCGCCACCGCGCCGGCGACCGCGCGGAGCACGAATCCCATCGCGATCGTCAGCACGTCGATGATCACCACGTGCTTTAGCAAGATCGAGTACAAGACCTGAAGCGCGAGATAGACCGCCGCGACGCCGGCAAACGCGCGTCCGAGCGTGACGGCGCCCGCCAAGGCGCTGCCGCCGAGCACGAACGCCGCGACCGCCGCCGCCGGGACGGGCAAGGTGCCCGACGCGATCGGACGCCGGGCTTTGGCGGGATGCTCGCGGTCGCTCGTCCGATCCGCGATGTCGTTGACGAGGTAGGCGACGCCCGACAGCGCGCAGAAAATCGCAAACGCGGAACACGCCTCCACCACGGCGGCCGTCTCGAAGAGCCGTCGTCCGAACAACAGGCCGGCGAAGACCAGCAGGTTCTTGGTCCACTGACCCGGACGGAGCGAGAAAAGCAGGTGCAGGGCAAGGGGGCGTCCCGGTACTTCGGTGGCCGAAGTACCGGGAACCGGCACTGACGATGAAGTGCTGCGCGCCATCTAGCGCGGGTGACGGGCTAGGCCTGGGCCGATGCCGAAAAACTCCGGACCGCTTCGTTTTCCGAGTCGAACGTCTCGAATACGGTCAGCAGCTTCGTGATCGACAACAGGTCCGTGATCCGCTTGGTCAGGTTGAGCAGCTTGAGGCTGCCGCCCTGGCGGCTCACTGTGGTATAGGTGCGAACCACTTCTCCGAGCCCCGCGCTGTCGATGTACGGCACACCGGCGAGGTTCAGCACGACCTTCTTGTGGCCCTGGTTGACGAGACTGTTCACTTTGTCTTTGAGCAACTCGTCGCCCTCGCCCAAAGTGATCTTGCCTTTCAAGTCGAGCACCACGACGTCGCCGACCTTCCGTTCCTCGATCTGCATGAGAGCGCTCCAGAGAAGTGTTAGATGCCTCCGGCCCCGGCAAACTTTCGGGACTGGAAGCATTCCTTACAGAAGACCGGGCGCCCCTGTGTTGGCTTGAAAGGCACCGTCGTTTCCTTGCCGCAGGCCGAGCACGTGGTCACGGTTTCCACCCGTTCGCGGGCCATCCCCGCGCCCGCCGGGCGCGCGGCGCGCTTGCCCTTGCAGGCCTTACACCGCTTGGGCTCGTTCTTGAAGTTCTTGTCGGCGAAAAATTGCTGCTCGCCTGCCGTCCACACGAACTCCGCGCCGCAATCCACGCACCTAAGGATCCTGTCTTGGAACTCCATCGGTCGCTACCTCGTCGGGTCGAACTAATCCGATTCGCGCCGGAGCTTCTTCCGATTCCGTTTGCGCGCAAGCGCCTGCTTGGCTCTTCGCTTGTCACCGGGTTTCAAATAGAAGGAATGCTTCTTGATGTCCTTGATGATGTCTTCTTGCTGGACCTTCCGTTTGAACCGGCGGAGAGCGCTTTCAATCGATTCCCCCTCCTGGATCTTTACTTCAGCCACGCGACCAACACCCCCCCTAAACCGATTTGAATATGTGAGGACCTCAAATCCTTAGATCCCCAAATCCTCACATCCTCAAATCTCGAAATACAAGTATGTTAGGCTAGCACGAGTAAACGCGGATTCTAGGCGCAATCCCAGTCAAGGTCAACGAAATAGTCCCGAACGCGCTGCACGGTTTCGCAGCCCGGTCGCACGCCCTAAGCCTTTCACATAATGAGAGTTCTCGTCATCGGGAGCGGCGCGCGCGAGCACGCGCTCGTGGCCCGGCTGGCCGCCGACCGTGACGTCGGCGAACTGGTCGCCGCGCCCGGGAATCCGGGGATCGCGCGAATGGCGCGGACGCTTCCCGTCGATGTGGCGAACGTCGAGTCGATTCTTGCACTCGCGGATCGCGAGCAGATCGATTTCACAATTGTCGGTCCCGAGCTTCCGTTGAGTCTTGGCGCCGCGGATCGTTTTGCCGCCGATGGCCGCTTGCTCTTCGGTCCAAGTGCCGCCGCTGCCCGGCTCGAATCGAGCAAGGCGTTCGCGAAAGCGTTCATGGCGCGTCACCGTGTGCCGACGGCGCGCTTCCACACGTGTCGATCGCTCGATGAAGGGCTGGCGGTGGTGCGAGGCGGCGAGTTCGATGTCCCGGTCGTCCTCAAGGCAGACGGCCTCGCGGCGGGGAAGGGCGTCGTCATTGCCGAGGATCGTGCGACGGCCGAGGCGGCGATCGCGGCCGCGATGGGCGATCGGAAGTTCGGCGCCGCGGGCGACTGCGTTGTCATCGAGGAGTGTCTGACCGGGCCAGAGGTGTCGTTCTTCCTCGTGTGCGACGGCCACAGGGCGGTGCCGATTGGGTCGGCGCAAGACCACAAGCGTGTCTTCGATGGGGATCGCGGTCCCAACACCGGCGGCATGGGCGCGTTCGCCCCGAGTCCGCTGGTCGACGCGGTGCTCGAAGCGCGCCTTGTGCGCGAGATTGTCGAGCCGGTGATCTCGGGCATGGCGGTCGAGGGGCACCCCTTCAGCGGCTTTCTCTATGTTGGCCTGATGCTGACGTCGAGCGGCCCGAAGGTGATCGAGTTCAACGTCAGACTCGGCGATCCCGAAGCACAGGTCGTTCTGCCGCTCATCGACGAACCGCTGCTGCCATTGCTCGTCGCGGGCGCGACGGGCGAGCTGCGCCAGTCGTCTGTTCGTCTCGGTCGCGATCGGCTGACGGGTGTCGTGCTGGCGTCGCGCGGGTATCCGGAATCGTCTGAATCGGGCCAGCCCATTGCGGGTCTCGACGCGGCCGAGGCGATCGAGGGTGTGTCCGTGTATCACGCCGGAACGGCGCGACGAGACGGCCGCATCGTCACGGCAGGCGGCCGCGTGTTGACCGTGGTGGGGCGGGGCGTCGACTTCGCGGAATCCATCGCGCGCGCGTATTCGGGCGTCCTGCAGATCTCATTTGATGGAATGCAGTATCGTCGGGATATTGGGCGGAAGGCGTTTGCTTCGACCAATGCATCTGAGGATGTGAGAATCTGAGGATTTGAGAATGTCCTTTCACATCCTCACATCCTCACATCCTCACATCCTCACATCCTCACATCCTCACATCCTCAAATGAAATGGGTGTGGCTCTTTTGGATAGACGCGCGACGGGGTGACGTGCGGTCATTTCACGACGTGCAGGTGACGAGTGTTGGTCTGGCGACGGGAGGCGCGGACAGGTGAGATGAGCCTGGGGATCTTCCCGTCCACATACCGTGC
>JACPZV010000388.1 GCA_016195295.1 Acidobacteriota bacterium | reverse complement strand
TGAAGCCGATTGTGGCGACGCTGGGCGTGGAGCACATGGGCGGCCGACAGACGATCGAAGTCGGGCCCGGCGGCAACGAGTACGTCTACTCCAGCGAGCTCCCGGAAAATGGCGGCGTCATCACGAGCCTGATGGACGTCCACAACAACAATATCTGGCTCGTTGAAGCGATCGCGAGAGCCGCGACCGACAATCACTGGCCTCGGGTTGACGTCAAATCCGGCAACGCGGGACCGGGCGTGAACGGCGGATTTCAAGGCACGGTGAAGAGTCCGATGAACAAGGGCCGCGCCTACCGCATTCCCGGTATCGGGTTGGCGGGCGACTGGCCCGGTGGCTGGACGCAGACTTACGCGCAAGTGGATACCGAGGCCGGAGCGCACGGCTTCGACCAGAACTACTTCGTGCAGCAGGTGGCCGGTCTCTCCCAGCTCGCGGGCGAATTCATGCTCGTCAAACCGCTGGTCATCGATCTCGGATGGGGCACGCTCAAGTCGACTCTGATGAATCTCGAGGACTCCCACTTCGTGGCGCCGCACGAGGCCACGGCGCACCGGCAAGCGCTCGTGAACCAGTACGTCGCGGCATTCAGACACGTCGAGGCCGCCGCTGTCGACAAAGCCACGAGCGCGCTCCACGACCTCGCGGCCAATATCTCGACCTGGGTTGTGCCTGAACAGCAAGGCGCCCTTAGCGCGTCGGTGAACGGCCAACTCGCCAAGCTGACCTGAGGCGACACTGCTCGATCTCGTCGTCAGGATGCAGACTGAACCGTCGATCGAAACGCGACCCGAAGCGCGTCGGCCAGGACCTCGCTGCGCGTGTTCAGCGGCACAACGGGAATGTTCTTCCCGCTTCGGTGGGCTTGCGGAGTGGCGGTCATCGCGTCGAGTTCCGAGGGCGAGACGACGATGGCATCGGGCGCCAGCGACTGGATCACGCTGAGGGCGCGGTTCGCCGACGCAACCGGAGCCACCGCGAACCGCACCTGCAGCAGGATGATCGAACACAGCTCCCGTCGCGAGGGGTCGTCGTCGATCAGAAAGATCAGCGGCGTAAACCCGACGTGGTCCCAGTCGCGCCGACCGCCGCGAGGGCTCCGACTGCGATCGCGGAGACGGCGTTCGTGGGTGGCGTCGGACATGCGCCGCCGATTGTATGCGACCTTCAAGCCCGGAGAAAAGCAAGATCCGCTGTACAATCCCGACCCATGATGATGACTCGTCGGGATGCCGTCGCCTCGTTCGCGCTGTTCGCCGAGATCCTCGCGTCCGGCCGTCACGCCGACGCCCAGACGCAGACCCCACCCGCCACGCCGGCGGCCCCTCGCCCGCCGGTGTTCACGCACGACCTGCCGAATCTGACGATGGATGACTGGGAAGTGACGGTCAGTTGGGTCGACTACGCGCCGGGTCGCGTCGGCGCACCCCATCGTCACGCCGGCTTCGTCCTGGCCTACGTTTTGGAGGGGGCGGTCATCGCCAAAATCTCAGGACAGGGCGAGGAAAAAACGTACACCGCGGGACAAATGTTCTACGAACAGCCGGGCGCGACGCACGAGGTTTCGAAGAACGCGAGCCAGACGCAGCCCGCGCGGCTGCTCGCGATGATCTTCGCGAAGAAGGGATCGACGCTGACGACGCCTGTTCAGGGCCGCGGCGCCGTATAGATCTCCGTGTCGCGGTGAAACTCGGACCAGGCGAACCAGTACTCCGGCTCGAGCACAATCGTCTCGAGCGCTGAACCCTTCAGCCGACCGGAGACACATTCGCCGTACGCGTTCCAGCGTGAGCCGGTTTCGCGATCCACGAGCGCGGACGCTTCGGCGTTGGCCGCGGCAAAGGTCAGCGGCTTCGCGTCGGCGCGCGCGACGAACGCCGTCGTGGTGTCGGATGACGGCTGGTGCACGATCAGCACCGGTTTCCCGCCGAGCACGTCGTTGATCACGCGCACGCGCCGCAGCGCCTCGAGCGGAAATGCCTTGCTGGCGCCCGCGATGTCGACGCCGAGAATCATCGTCTTCGGCTTGAGCCGATCGTCGTGATACGTCACGCCGGAAGGCGCGGCGCCCTCGCCCGACAATCCTTCGCGAATCATCTTGTTCTTCGCGGCGATCTGATCCGCGTAACCGGGCAGCGGCTTCAGCACGAGCGTGTCCGGGTGCAGCCGGCGCCATTCACGCCAGCTCGTGAGCAGAAACGGATAGAGATCCAGATGCGCGCCCTGGAGCGGACCGGAGATCGCCTGCAGGCTCGACTGCTGCCAGCGGCTGCCGGTTTCGCGATCCTTGAAGACTTCGTTGCCTTCGACGACGCCCGCGTTGTCCAGCACGAGCGGCTGGCCCTTGGCTTCGGCCCTGAACACGAGGGCCGTGTTGCAGTACGATCACCAGGTGATCGCGATCGGTCCTGTCGGCGATTGATCTTCCACGAGCCCGTGCTGCGAGAGGATGCCCGCGGGATAGGCTTTCGCGGTTTTTCCGCTCATCAAGCCGATCACGCGGTCCTCGTCGTTGATGAACGTCGCGTCCGACGCGGCGATGAATTGCGGATCGTGGACGGCCGTGTACGGCAGACGCGGAGGCGTCGAGCCTTGGAACGCGAGCAGCCGGCCCGCCAGAAACATCGCCGCGACAGCTGATATCGGAAGCAATCGCCTTCTCATCCCGACCCTCCGAACGTTGTACGGGTGACAGCGTAGCACACCAACACGGGCGACGGCGCCGTTCGGACGCGTCTCGTGGTATAGTCAAGGTTGATCCAGAGTTGATATGAGGTCGATCGCCCATGTCGACGGTAATGCTCGCCGAGAACGAACCCGCAACCCGTAAGCGGCTCACCAAGGCCCTCGCCGCCGAGAACCTCGACGTGGAGCCGGTGACAGACGGCCGGGCCGTGCTCGAGAAAGTCAGGACGGACCCTCCTGATATCGTGCTGCTCGACCTCGCCATGCCACAGGTCGACGGCGCGACGATGATTCGGGCACTTCGTGAGAGCGGGAGCGACGTCCCCGTCGTGGTCATGACCGCTCGGAATGACGTCGACGGCGCGATCGAGGCCATCAAGCAGGGCGCGGCCGACTACATCGTCAAGCCCTTCAACAAGGATGACCTGCTGGCCCGTGTGCATCGCGCGCTGGCGGGCGCCCGAGAAACGACCGCGACGCTCGACGTTCGGCTCCGAGAGCTGCACGACCCATCGACGGGCCGCATCGACGCCAGGAAGCTCGCGGTGTTTCTCGCGATCCCGCTGGCGCAGCTTGCCGCGGCGTTGGATGCTCTGCCGGCGACGGTCCACAAGAGCCCGGCCGCACCCGCGTTGCAGAAACGCCTTCAGCCCATCAAGCGCGCAATCGATGCGGTGTCGCGCGCGACGCGCAGTCAAGTGGACGCGCGGGCATGGCTGAACAACCCTCATCCGGATCTCGACGGCCGGACCCCGCTCGACGTGATCCTCGACGGTCACTCCGAAGCGGTGGCCACCCTGTTGGAGAACGCTGCCGCCGGTCTTCCCAGCTGATTGCATGTTGTCGCCGCCGGATCTGCGCCGGGTGCTCCCGGGCGTTCCCCGGGTCGCCGTGAGCGGACCCTGGTATCGCGCGGTCGCCTTCGATGACCTGCTCGGGCCGCCGCCCGGCGCTCCGGCGGGCAGCACTACCCAACCGCTGTGGCCGGGCACCGCCCGACGTGGTGGCGCGCGGTTCACGCCAAAGCAGACAAGCGCGACGCCAAGTTTCGACAGCCTCTACGTCGCCGAGGACGAGATGACGCCCCTCCTCGAGGTGACTCGCGTGCTCAGGCCTCCGGGGAGTGGCGTGCGACTCCATTTCCGACCGCTGGTTCTCATCACGGTCGTCGGCGCACTCGCCGATGTCGTTGACTTTACCGACTCGGGGATTCAATCTCAGACAGGAACGAATCTTATGGAGTTGACGGGCAGCTGGGAGATCGCTCAGGCCGACTATCTCGCCGGACGAGGACCGATGCCGCCCACGCAGATGCTTGCGCAGGCGGCGTACGACGTCGGAGACATTTCCGCGCTTAGATACCCGTCGACCAAGAATCTGGCCGGCGGCATCGCGCTTGTCATCTTTCCCGGCCGCCTCATCGCCGGGCAGAGTCGTCTCGATGTTTTCAACGTGCCTGGAGGCAGGCTCACTCGGCGTCTCCCGTAGCGGAGATCCCTACTTCCCCGCGTAGCTGACGCGCCAGATCGACTGCGACCCGTCGTCGGTCACGAGCAGCGCGCCGTCCTTCGAGACGACGACGCCGACCGGACGGCCCCACACCTGTCCGTCCGGCGTGACGAACCCGGTGAGAAAGTCTTCGAACTCGCCCGACGCGTGGCCGTTGGACAGCGGCACGCGGACCACTTCATAGCCGGTGCGATTCGCACGGTTCCACGATCCATGTTCCGCCGCGAACAGATCGCCGCGGTACTCGGACGGAAACTGCTGGCCGTCGTAAAACGTCAGCCCCAGCGACGCATTGTGCGGCGAGAGGAGGACATCGGGGACGAGGATCTTGCCCTTGAGCTCGGGATGTTTCCCTTCGTGCCGTGGATCCTGATGATCGCCCATGTAGTACCACGGCCAGCCGTAGAAGCCGCCCTCGCGCACGTGCGTCACGTAGTCGGGCACGAGGTTGTCGCCCAACGCGTCGCGCTCGTTGGTCGAACACCACAGCTCGCCCGTCGAGGGATGCACGCCGAGGCCGACCGGATTGCGAATGCCGGACGCGTAGATCTTCACAAACGTGCCGTCCGGCTTGAACTCGAGAATGTTCGCGCGATGGAATTCGCGCGGATGCGTATCGGGATCGTCCACATTGGATCCCGATCCGACCGCGACCCACATCCGCTGGCCGTTCGGCGAAAACACGACGTCGCGCGTCCAGTGTCCACCGCCCGGCGGCAGCTCGGCGATGATCGTCTCGGCCGGGCCCGTCGCTTTCAGATCGCCAACCTTGTACGGAAAACGCACGACGGAGTTCGTGTTGCCGACGTAGACCCACTGCGGATTCGGGCCGGACGGATAGAACGCGATGCCGAACGGCTGCCGCAGTCCGGTGGCGAAGACCGATGTCTCCTCCGGCTTGCCGTCCTTGTCACGGCCACGCAGCACGGTCACTTGATTCCCGGTGCTCTCGGCGAGGAAGAAATCGCCGTTGGGCGCCGTGCGGATCTGCCGCGGCCCCCTGAAACCGTTCGCGTACAAATCGACTTTGAAGCCGGCCGGCGCCTGCGGCCACGCGTCCGGCGGCCGCGGAACGACGCGCGGGAAGTTGCCGGCTGACTGCGTGTCGAACGGCTTCGGCAAATCGGCCACCGTGATCTTCCGGAATGTACCCGGCTTCATCGTTCGGTAGTCGACGAACGCGGCCTGGCCCGTCAGCACGTTCTTCGCGTCGACTTTCGGCCCCTGCGCCTGCACCAGCCAGACGCCCGCCACGACGCCGCACGCGGCAACGAACATCCAGCGCATCTTGCTCATGTCTCCCCCAGAGCAGAAAGTTTACCGCGCCTCGCGCGAATCACAGAGGTAGAATCTCC
>JACPZV010000387.1 GCA_016195295.1 Acidobacteriota bacterium | reverse complement strand
GAAAATGCCGGTGGTGGCGCCGCGGAGGGCCGCGTCGAGATCGGCATCGGCGAAGACGATGTTGGGCGACTTGCCGCCGAGCTCGAGCGTGATGCGCTTGAGCGATTCCGCGGACCCGCGCATGATCTGTCTGCCGGTCGACGTGTCGCCGGTGAAGGCGATCTTGTCGATGCCCGGATGCTCGACGAGCATCTGTCCGACGGTCGACCCCGACCCCGTGATCACGTTCAGCACGCCGGGCGGCAGGCCAACCTCTTTCGCGACGTCCGCCAGCGCGATGGCGGTCAGTGGCGTCTGGCTGGCCGGTTTGATGATCACCGTGTTGCCGCACGCCAGCGCGGGCGCCACCTTCCACGACGTGAGCAGCAGCGGGAAATTCCAGGGAACGATGGCCGCGACGACGCCGACGGGCTCGCGCAGGGTGTAGGTGAGGTAGTTGCCCTTGACCGGGACGGTCTCGCCGTGAATCTTGTCCGCCCACCCGGCGTAGTACTGGAAACACTCGGCGGACGCCGGCACTTCGATCTGGCGCGATTCGAAAATCGGCTTGCCGTTGTGCAGCGTCTCGAGCCGTGCGATCTCGTCCGCGCGCTCGAGAAGCCTCTCACCGATCTTCCAGACGAGCCGCCCGCGGTCCCGCGCGGACATTTTGCTCCACGGCCCGTCGAGCGCCGCGCGCGCGGCGGCGACGGCGGCGTCGACGTCGCTCTGCTCAGCCGACGCGACCTCGGCAATGACGTCTTCCGTCGCCGGGTTGACGACCTCGATCGTCTTCCCGCCGGCGGCGTCGCGCCAGTCGTTGTTGATGAACAGCTGCTTGCGCATCAGGCTCGTCGGCATCGAACCTCACGAAATGCAACCACGAAAACACGAAG
Organism: Acidobacteriota bacterium; assembly: GCA_016195295.1. Lineage (GTDB taxonomy): Bacteria > Acidobacteriota > Vicinamibacteria > Vicinamibacterales > CAVVIG01 > SRVP-36. Next base: position 1,628 of record JACPZV010000387.1, on the reverse strand, counting down.
GCACGAAGAAGAAAAAAATGGAGGACAACAATAGTATCTTCTTCGCGCTTTCGTGCCTTCGTGGCAACCGTCAGTCTTTCGTACTTCGTCCGATCAGCTCGCTGTTTCGCCGGGTTTGAGTTCGAGCACCTGCACGCCTCTGGGCTCGACCAGTTCCCGCAGGCGCGCGGGCGTGCCGGTCAGCGCGGGAAACGTGCCGTAGTGCATCGGCACGACCTGCTTCACGCCGAGCAGCTCGCACGCCTTCGCCGCCTGCTCCGGTCCCATCGTGTAGAGGTCGCCGATCGGGAGAAACGCGATCTGCGGCTGGTACATCTCGCCGATGAGTCGCATGTCGCCGAAGATCGATGTGTCGCCTGAGTAGTAAATCGTCTGACCGTTCTCGAACCTCACCACGTAGCCGGTCGCGACGCCCAGGTACACAATCTGGCCGTCCTCCTCGACCGAGCTGCTGTGATGCGCGGGCACCATCGTGATCGAGAGCCCGAGCATGCTCAGCGTCCCGCCCGGGTTCATTCCGGTCACGCGCTGCAGCCCCTTCTTCTGCAGCCACACCGATAATTCGTACGGGGCGACGACCTGCGCGCCGGACGATCGTCCAAGGGCCACCGCATCGCCCGTGTGATCGCCATGACCGTGCGTGATCAACATGAGGTCGAGCGCACCGATCTTCTTCGCGGCCCCCGGCGTCATCGGATTGCCCGTGATCCACGGGTCGAGAATGATGCGCTTGCCGCCCGGCGATTGCAGCACGAACGTCGCGTGGCCGAGCCAGAGGATCGAAAGAGAAGCCATAAAATCTGAGGATGTGAGGATGTGAGGATGTAAGGATTTGAGGATATCAGGATGTGAGAATGTGAGAATCTGAAATACTTCCTCAGATCCTCAGATCCTCAGATCCTCAAATCTCCGTCCTGACATACTCAAAGTCTATCGGCTGCTGATTGATCCCACGTCGCGGCGGCGCGATGTAGTTCGCGAACCGGCCCGGCTCGTAGACGGGCTCGGCCATGATGCTGAGCAGATACTCGCTGTCGGCGGTCGACGGCAACCACTCGAACTGCCGCGTTTCCCATCGTTCCTTCGTCAGCGGCACGCCGTCGGGATCGAAGTGAAAGCCGGAGTACATCCCGATCTGGCGATGGAACTTGCGATCGGGCAGCTTCAGGCGATCGGACAACCCGTGCTGCTCGAGAATCCTGTTCCAGCGATCGACGCCAGCCTGGCAGTCGCCGACGTACCAATCGCGCAGAATCTCGTTCATCGCGTTCCGCATGAGCACGTCCTTCGCCGCCGTCCGGCCGTTCTCAAAAAACTCCATCTGGTAGTACGCGTTCGTGACGAGATGATCGTGGAACGTCTCTTCCTTCGCTCGGCCTTTGAGGCCGTTGGCGAAGTAGGACGCGGCGTTGCTGGACACTTCGCCGCCGTGCAGATCGAGGCTGAGGCTGAACCACTGGTTCAGATGTTTCTGAATCGTCTGGAGATCAATGCCGCCGAGTTTGCGGACGTCCTCGGAGAATCCCGCCTGTTTCATGAGCTGGCACGTGCGCTCGAGGATGCGCGCGATGCCCGTCTCGCCGACGAACATGTGGTGCGCCTCCTCGGTCAGCATGAAGCGCGTCGTG